>CBDUXS010000111.1:0-4648 GCA_965371255.1 uncultured bacterium | reverse complement strand
GGCCGAACGGCCGAGGAGTTCGCCGCCGTCGTCGCCGGACTCGATGATGCGGACGGATTCCTTGGCTACGAGATCAACGTGTCCTGCCCGAACGTGGAAGGCGGAACCCTGTTCGGGACGGACCCGGAGGCGCTGTCGGACCTCGTCCGCCGTGTGCGTCAAGAGACAGAACGCCCTGTGATCATAAAACTCACACCAAACGTACCGGACATCGCCGTATACGCCCGTGTATGTGAGGACGCCGGCGCAGATGGTCTGAGCGCGATCAACACTTTTCCTGGAATGTTGATCGATGTGGAGACGCGCCGGCCCGTGATCGGCAACGTCAGCGGGGGAGTGAGCGGTCCGGCGATCCTTCCGATGGGCGTCTACCTCACGTGGCGAGCTGCGCAGGCGGTCGAGATTCCGATCATGGGCATCGGAGGCATCCGGTCGGCCGCGGATGCGCTGCAGTATCTGATCGCGGGAGCGAGCCTGGTGCAGGTGGGTACGGCGTTGTTCGTCGATCCTGACGTGGCGATCGTCGTTCACCGAGAAATCGAAGACTACCTGAAACGGCATGCCGTCGACCGATTGACCGACCTGGTCGGCGCCCTGGAGGTGCCCGACAGTGAGTAACCATCCGCAAGTGATCGTAGCGCTCGACTACCCGGATCCCGAGTCCGCGTGGGATCTGGTGGCCCGGCTTCCCGAGGACACATGGTTCAAGGTGGGCCTCGAGTTGTTCACACGTGCCGGACCGCTCGTCGTGGAGCGGCTCGTGGGGGACGGAAGGCACGTGTTCCTCGATCTGAAGCTCCACGACATTCCGAATACCGTCGCCGGAGCGGTGCGTGCCGCGGGGCGCCTCGGCATCCGCCTGCTCTCGGTCCACGGTGCGGGAGGTGAGGCGATGCTGCGAGCGGCGTCGGAATCTGCCTCCAGTTCGAACGCTGCGACCGGTGCCGCCCTGCGGCTCGTGGCCATCACGGTCCTGACCTCGATGGACGACGCGGAACTTGCCTCGGTCATGGGTCCGCAGGCCCGTGTCGAGGAGACAGCCGGTCGGCTGGCCGGCCTGGCACGGGAGTCGGGAATCGACGGCGCGGTGTGCAGCGTCAACGAGGCGCGTGCCGTGAAGATGTCCTGCGGGAGCGATTTCTTCGTTGTTACGCCAGGCATCCGGCTGGCGGGGGAAAGCGTGGACGATCAGCGTCGCGTGGCTACGCCGGAGGTAGCCTGCGCCGCCGGCGCCGATTTCCTCGTCGTCGGCCGGACGATCACGCGAGCCGGGGACCCCGCACGTGCGCTCCAGGCCATTCGACAGGCGGTGGCCGGAGCCGGTTGAACCTTTCGCGGGGTCCGTGGCGTAGGGCAGAGGAGAGACTTACCTCAGCCTGGAGGCTTGAAATAAGATGGGAATCATTACGTGGGCAGTATTCGGACTCGTAGCCGGCGCACTCGCGAAGTGGATCATGCCCGGGAAAGATCCCGGGGGTCTGTTCGTGACCATGCTCATAGGCATCGCGGGCGCCATGATCGGTGGATTTCTCGGATCGTTCCTTCCCTTCATCGGTGACGTGACCGGCTTCAATTTCGGCAGCATGGTCACGGCGGTATTCGGAGCGATCGTGCTCCTGTGGCTGAATCGAAAGTTCAAGAGTTGACCGTATGAGGGCTGCCCGGATCCTCAGACCCGGCGGCCCGGAAGTGCTCGAGATCGCCGACGTTGAATCCCCGGAGGCGGGTCCCGGCCAGGTGCTCGTGGACGTGCGTTGCACCGCACTGAATCGAGCCGATCTGTTGCAGCGGAGCGGCCAATATCCACCGCCACCCGGCGTGCGCGCCGACATCCCGGGCCTGGAATACGCAGGTGTCGTGGCAGACGTCGGGGCAGGCGTAGACGAATCAGCCGTGGGATCCTGGGTCATGGGTCTGCTCCCCGGTGGTGCGTACGCGGAGCATGTAGTCGCGTTTCATGACCACACGCTGGCGATCCCCGAGCGTATGGAATTCGCCGGCGGAGCGGCCATACCCGAAGCCTTCTGCACGGCCTGGGATGCACTGCTTCAGGCCGGCTTCGCGCCCGGGATGAGCGTACTCGTCCACGCGGCGGGAAGCGGCGTCGGAACCGCCGCATTGCAACTCGCCCGTGAGTTCGGCGCCGAGCGCGTGTACGGAACCGCTTCCGCACAGAAGCTCGAGACACTCGCCGATCGCAACCTTCCGCTCGACGTGCCGATCGATTACCGGAAGCAGGCCTTCCGCGACGTGATTCGACGCGAAACGGGAGGCCAGGGAGTCGATATCATCCTCGATCTCGTCGGCGCGTCCTACTGGACGGACAACCTGTCCAGCCTGGCCGTGGGTGGCCGGATCGTGCTGATCGGTCTGGTCGGCGGAATCACCGCCCAAACGAACCTCGGCGTGCTGCTGCGACGCCGTCTGCGTGTGATCGGCACCGTCATGCGTTCACGCTCCGACGACGAAAAACGGATCCTCGCCGACCGGGTGCGCACAGATCTGCTACCCCTGTTCGCCTCCGGCCGGTTGCTGCCGGTCGTCGACCGAGTGTTTCCTCTCGAGCAGGTGGCGGCGGCGCACCGCTACATGGAAGAAAACCGCAACGCCGGGAAGATCGTCCTCCGGGTCAGCTGACCGCGGCCGGGACTGACTCCTCGGGCTGGATCGCGCCTCCGGCCCAATCACGCCCGGGCACGCTAACCAGCGGGTTCGTCGCCATGCCTTCTTCCAGCCACAGATGCTCCCCGTCCAGAACTCTCCGAGCCGTCCGGTAAATCTCGACGTCGTCGTTTCTGGCCATCATCCGGAAAGATTGCTGCACGCGTCGCCTTGCCATCAAGCAAAACAGGTCTGCCAGTTCCACGGCTTCCCGCGCGTACGGGCGGCCCGTCCTGACCAGCATCTGAGCCCGCGCGCAAGTCACTGCCATCGCAAACAGTTCCGCACCAATGTCCACCCCGCGGAACAGGAGCATCTGCCTCCGCTGAAGTCCGGCGCCGTGTCGCATCATCTTGTGGAACAGAGTCCGGGCAAGCTTGCGTGAGTTCCGCTCGACGTACCGAACGTGCCCGGACAACTCTCCGAACCCGCTGCCCACACCCAGTCGAGGAAGCCAGAGTTTCGGATACCACAAACCGTAGAACAGCACCACCTTCGGAAGAATGGCCAACTTGCCGCCCAGGCTGAGGGCGCCTTCGACAAGCGGCCCCGCGATCTGCAGATGCTTGTCTACGGCTTCCCTGGCGATAAACAGCCGCATGATCTCGCTGGAACCCTCAAAGATGCGGTTAATACGGAAATCGCGCAGCATCCTCTCGGCTGGAACCGGATCCTCGCCCCGGGCCTTAAGGGAGTCGGCACGCTCGTAGCCGCGACCGCCGCGGGTCTGCACCAGTTCGTCGCAGATCACCCAGCCATGTTCCGTATTGTAGAGCTTGGCGAGCGCGGCCTCGAGCCGGATATCGAACCCGCCTCGATCCACCATGATCGCGGCCGATTCGGCGACGGCCTCGAGCGCAAAAGTGTGCGACGCGATATAGCCGATTTTCTGAGCAACAGCCTCATGCCTGCCGACGGGCTGTCCCCACTGGACGCGTTCGGAGGCCCACTCGCGAACGAAACGGAGTGCGACCTTGCCAGTGCCCACCGCAACGGCGGGGATACTCAGGCGCCCCGTATTCAGGGTGATCAAGGCGAGCTTCAACCCCTTGCCTTCTCCCCAAAGAAGGTTCTCCTTCGGCACTCGCACGTCGGTGAACCGGAAATTCGCGTTCTCGATGCCGTGGATGCCCATGAAGTGGTTGCGCTGGACGATCTCCACGCCGGGCCAGTCCGTCTCTACGATGAACGCAGATATCCGTTTCGTATCCGGGTGAATGGCCATCACGACGAGCAGTTCTGCGACCGTGCCGTTGGTCGTCCACAGTTTGGAGCCGTTCAGGATGTAGTGGCTCCCGGATTCGTCGAGCACACACGTTGTGCCCAAGCGTGCCGGGTCGGATCCGACGTCGTTCTCGGTGAGGGCGAACGCGGAGATGGCCCCGGCGGCCATGCGCGGGAGGTATTTCCGCTTCTGCTCGTCGGTTCCGAACAGCTTCAGAGGCTGCGGCACACCGATCGACTGGTGAGCCGACAACAGCGCCACGAGGCTGCCGTCCACGCTGCCGAGCAACGCCATTACCTGATTGTACTCTACCTGTCCGAAGCCATGACCACCGTATTCTTTCGGGATCTTCAGCCCGAATGCCCGCATCTCGCGCAATCGCTCGATGACATGGTCGGGGATCTTCCAGTCGCGGTCGATCTTCTCTGAGTCGACTTCTGTTTCGAGGAACTGCTTCAACTCAGCCAGGAAGGTTCGGCATTCCTCGCTGATGAACTCGTCCGGATCCGGATACGGATGGATGAGGTCCAGCTTGAGATCTCCGAGGAACAGATCGCGTACGAACGTAGCGTTGTCCCACTTACGTTGACGGGCGTCCTCGGCGACACGGCGAGCCTGGTCCTCACTGACCTGGACTTTGCCGTCGTCAGGTGATGTATTCGCAGTCATGGGTATGTCTCCCAGATATTCGGGATATGTCGAGCATTGTATCTCGAATCTATTGATCAGGGCTCCGAGATCCAACGCACTTCGTCACTTCTT
>CBDUXS010000110.1:0-4669 GCA_965371255.1 uncultured bacterium | reverse complement strand
TCAGTGCGACCCCCGCATCCGCCGCCTCGAAAATCGCGTCCGCCGCAAATCGGGCGGGAACGTAAATCGCACTCGTGTTGGCGCCGGTCTGCGACACGGCTTCCGCCACCGTATCGAACACGGGTACCGACCCCTCAAAAGTCTGCCCGCCCTTGCCGGGCGTCACGCCGGCTACGACACGGGTTCCGTATTCCATCATCTGCCGGGTATGAAACGACCCGTCCCGACCCGTTACGCCCTGGACGATCAGACGAGTCGACGCATCGATGAAAATGCTCATTCGACCTCCCCGCCGGCGCCACCAGCCAATTCGACGCCCATCTTCACGACTTCGTCCATGTCCGTCATCGCGGTGAACCCGTTCTTCCTCAGGATCTCAACCGCCTCCTCCTCGTTGGTGCCTGTCAGCCGGATCGCGATGGGAATGTCAATCTCAATGCGCTTCGTTGCCTCGACGATTCCATTGGCGACGTCATCGCACCGCGTGATCCCACCAAAGATATTGAACAGGATCGCCTTCACATTTGGATCTGCGGTGATGATTTCCAGCGCTACCACGACCTTGTCGGGATTCGATGACCCCCCGATGTCGAGGAAATTCGCGGGGCTGCCGCCGTAGTACTTGACCAGGTCCATCGTGGCCATCGCCAACCCGGCCCCGTTGACACAGCAGCCGACATTTCCGTCAAGCGGGATGTAGCTGAGGCCCGCATCCCGGGCTCGTGTCTCCGCCGGATCCTCTGCCTCCAGGTCCCGCATCGCCTCGATGTTCGGCATCCGGAAGAGCGCGTTATCGTCGATGTTCATCTTTGCGTCGATCGCCAGTACTTCGCCCGCCTCGTTAACGATGAGCGGATTGATCTCGACCAAGGTCGCGCCGGCAGCTTCATAGGCCTCATACAGCGCGGTTATGATGTGACTGGCCTGCCGCACGAGTTTGATGTCGGAGTAGAGCGCAAACGCCAGGCTCATCGCCTGGTGCGGAAGCAGCCCATATCTCGGATCGACCGCGAGGCGCGTAATAGCGTCGGGATTGGTCGCCGCGACTTCCTCGATATCTATTCCACCTTCGGCCGATACCATGAATACGGGACGTTGAGAGTTCCGGTCCAGGACGATGCCTACATACGCCTCGGAGGTGATGTCCACGGCCGGCGTAACGAGCACGCGGTCCACCGTGAGTCCCTTGATCTCCATTCCAAGGATTTCCGCCGCCGCTTCGCCGGCGGCAGCTGCATCGGAGGCCAGCTTCACGCCTCCTGCCTTGCCCCGGCCTCCGGCATGTACCTGCGCCTTGACGACGGTCATCCCGCCGTACTCTTCAGCCAGTCGCTCGGCCTCCTCCCGGGTCCGGGCCACACTGCCAGGGGGTACGGGAATCCCGTGCTCCCGCAGGATTTCCTTGGCCTGATATTCGTGAATGTTCATGAAGTCCTCAGGATGAATTCTGCGCCGCGCCGTCCGGCGGATCCGGTACGATTTCGGTACCGCTGTCTCCCGCGACCGCCGCGGGTCCATTCTCGAGCGCGGCTATCACGGCGCGCGAGCCACCGGCCATCACGAAACTGGCCGCCGCCTCCACTTTCGGTCTCATGCTGCCGGCTCCGAGTTCGCCTGACGCCAGCAGCGCCCGCGCCTCCGTGATCGTCAGCCGCTCCAATCGACGTGCCGTCGGAGTTCCCCATCCCTCATACACGGCATCCACGTCCGTAAGGATCAGCAGCAAGTCAGCTCCGATGGCTTTCGCCAGGATCGCCGCTGCCCGGTCCTTGTCCACCACGGCGTCGATTCCTTCGAGGCCCAGGTCTGTATCCAGGTAAACGGGAATGCCACCGCCGCCGGCCGCGATCACGATCTCACCCGATCGCACGAGGTCCGCCACCATGCTCGATTCCACGATGTCCACCGGAACGGGACTCGACACGCGGCGTCTGAGTTTCCCGTTCCCGTCCACCTCCACGCATGCACCCTCGCTTCGGAGCCGCTCAGCGGCCGCCTCGCTCAGCGGCCGGCCGACGAATTTTGTCGCTTCACGGAGCGCCGGGTCGTCTTGTTCCACACGTGCCTGACAGATCAAGGTCACGATTCGGCGATCGCACCCGGCGCGCGCCAGGCTGTTCGCGAGCGACTGCTGGATCATGTAGCCGATCCAGCCGGCCGTTCCGGCGACGAGTACACCCAGGGGCAGCGGTTCAACCGTATCCCGGCCGGCTTCGTTCCGTTCCAGTGCATTGCCGACCTGCGGCCCGTTGCCGTGGACGATCGCTATGCCCCACCCTGAGATGGCCAGGGGCACGATCGCGAGCAGGCTCTCCCGCGTATGTCGGAACTGGTTTGCGATGGAAGCCGACTCACCGGATGGCGACAGCGCGTTTCCGCCGATGGCTACGACGACGGTTCGGGAATCGGGTTTCACTACGAGTCGCTCAACTCGGGCACGCTCACTCCCTCACCGGCCATTACTTCCGCGATCTCGTCGCGGATTCGCACGAGCCCGTCCTGCGTACGTGACTCGAACCGAACTACGATTACGGGCTGAGTGTTGCTGGCCCGAACCAGCGCCCATCCGTCCTCGAACAGGATCCTGGCTCCGTCGATATCAATGACTTCGTGGGTCTGTTTGTAGCGCTCGACAATTCTCTCTACGACTTCGAATTTTCTGTCCTCGTCACAGTCGACCCTGACTTCCGGTGTCGAAGGATACGCAGGGATTTCGTCGGCCAGGTCGGCCAGGCTGCGGCCCCGTCGCTGTACCATCTGCGCCAGTCGAGCGGCCGCATAGATCGCGTCGTCAAACCCGAAGAACCGGTCAGCGAAGCAGATATGTCCGCTCATTTCACCCGCTACCGGGGATCCGCCCTGTTTCATCCGCTCCTTGATCAACGAGTGCCCGGTCTTCCACATGACCGGAACACCGCCCGCCGCCTCGATCATCTCGGGAAGCGCCTGCGAGCACTTGACGTCAAAGATGATCTCCGCACCCGGATGGTCCGGCAGCGCGTCGAGAGCGTAGAGGAGGAGCAGATGGTCGCCACGCACGATACGGCCGTTTCCATCCACCGCGCCGATCCGGTCCGCATCGCCGTCCAGGCCGATTCCGAGGTCCGCCCCCGATTCGCGCACCAGGGCGATGAGATCGACGAGGTTTTCATCCACGGTCGGATCCGGATGATGGTTCGGAAACGATCCGTCGGATTCGCAGTAAAGACACACAACCTCGATCCCGGCGGCGCGCAGCGCCTCGGGCGCGATCACGCTGCCTGTACCGTTTCCGCAGTCAAGCACGACCTTCACGGGACCATCTACCCGGGCCCGACCAGCAATCTCACGCGCATAGCGCTCCAGAATCTCGGTCCTCGTCGTCGTCCCGCGGCCGTCAAGGAAGGCCTCGCTCTCGACGAGGCTCCGCAGTTCCTGGATCGCCTTTCCGTACACGGATCCACCACCCACGACCATCTTGATTCCGTTGTACTCAGGCGGGTTGTGGGAACCGGTGATCTGAATCCCTCCGTCCGTCTCCAGCACGACCGTCGCGTAGTACAGCGTCGGCGTCGGGACCGTATCCAGCAGGACGACGTCGAGGCCCGAGGCGTTCAGGCCGTCGCACAGTGCGGTCGCCAGACCAGGCGAACTGGGTCGATTATCGTAACCTACGGCGATGCGTCCACTCGCCCGTCCGGTATCCTGGCGCCACCGAGTGGCAAACGCCCGACCCACTCCGTATGCCACTTCTGAGGTCAGATCATCGCCGACGATTCCTCGAATGTCGTATTCCCTGAAAATGGTGCTCGAAACGATCATACGCCCCCGGGGGACATGTCTGTCATGTATGGTTGCACCGGAATTCTCCGTTCTGCCGCTCAGCTGGCAGCGCGACCGCCGGCTCGATCAGGAGCGCTGGGAAGTTGCTCACCATCCACCGCCGGTGCTTCCCGCGTGATGCTGGACCCTGCGGCTTCTGTCGCTTCGATCGCCGGACCCGGCCAGACCCCTGCCGCGAGTATGGTCAGAACGGTGAGCGCTCCGGCGAGGCGGAATCCACGACCGGTCGGCAGCGGCGGAACGGACCCCTCGGGAGCTGCCTCGAAGTACATCTTCCAGATAACCCTGAGGTAGTAGTAGTAGGACACGAGGCTCGTGAGCACGAGAAGTACCGCGAGTCGAGGCTCCCCGGCAGCCATAGCCGCTCTCAACAGGTAGAGCTTCCCGATGAATCCGCCCGTGGGGGGGAATCCCGCTAGCGACAGGAGACATATGACGAGCATCGCCGCGAGCAGCGGGCGCGTCCAGCCGAGCCCACGAAACCGTCCGATGTCCGCTGAGCTGCCCGGTTGGTCCCCAATGACGGAGACCACTGCGAAAGCACCCAGCGTCATGACGGCGTACACGCCCAGGTAGAACACGGAGGCGGAAAATCCGAGCGCCGTGCCGGCGATCAGTCCAATCATCAGGTAGCCGGCGTGGGCGACTGACGAGTATGCCAACATTCGCTTTACGTCGTCTTCCTGCAGGGCGATCAGGTTCGGTACGATCATCGTGAGCACCGCCAGCCACCAGACGATGCCATGCCACGCCGACTCGGCCGGTGCCAGACCGATCGCGACGATACGCAGCAACGAGGCGAACGCCGCCGCTTTCACGCCGGCCGCCATGAATCCAGTTACCGGCG
>CBDUXS010000109.1:0-4707 GCA_965371255.1 uncultured bacterium | reverse complement strand
TGACGGCGTGGGCTGGCTTCGATCAGCATTCTGCGCACGGGACGGGCATTGTCGCCGTGGCATTCACAGCCCTTGTCGCCGTGGTCGTGTACGGGCGCGGCGGAGCTATCGACCTCGTCTCAGCCGTACAGATCACGGCCGTTGCTCTCCCGGCAACAGTCCTTGCCGCCCGGTTCTCCCCTCGCGTGTCCGCCGAGCGCTTGCGTCGGTTTTTTGGCATTTTCGTCATCGTAGTGGCACTCGTTCTTCCGTTTCGGGATCTGGTCGGAAAGGAGGACCTGGTTCTTGGCGGCGGAATGCCGGTGATGCTGGTGATCGGAGCGGCGAGCGGTGTGATTTCAGGACTGCTGGGCGTCGGGGGAGGTTCGGTTCTGGTACCAAGCCTCGTAGTCGTCACCGGATTCACGCAGCAACTGGCACAGGGGACATCCCTGGCCGTCATCCTTCCGTCAAGCAGCGCCGGTGCGCTCGCGCATGCGCGACTCGGACACGTGCGCAGCCGCGCATTGCCACCAATCCTCCTCGGTACGCTGTGCGGGTCCTGGGCAGGAGCAGCCGGAGCGCTGGCTCTCCCCGGTCAGACCCTCAGGATCATCTTCTCAGCCGTTCTGCTGTTCATGGGAACCCGCATCTTGCTGCGACGATCCAGGGCTTGACCGCTCGCGAGAGAGCTCACGTCTCCGCGATTTCCGCCGTCCACTCTATCTCCACCGCACCGTTCAGGGTGCTTGCAGTAGGACACTTGGTCTGATGTCGCTCCAGTGCTCTGTCCAACGATTCCCGGAATTCTGCCGGGATGCGGATGACGTAGTGGACGTGAATCTTTGTGAGCACCGGAAGGCGGTCACAGATCTCGTTGATTCCTTCGACCTCGACGCGCACAGCGTCAGGTTCCAGCACTACCGCGCGTGCCTCCAGCACGCCAATCAGTGTTCCCAGCATTCAGCCACCCGTGGCGGCCACGATGTAGTCGACGGGCAGTGGGAGGTCTTTCGCATCGAGCCGGTAGTGCTCTTTGATCGCCCCATGAACTCCCATGCTGAACTCGGTCCCGGCCGCAATTCGCGCCCTTCGGTGAAGCCCCTCCACACGCAGTACTTCGCCACGGGAAATATAAAACGGTTCGTTCATGCTTTCTCCTCTGATCCGATCGATCCGGCCCGTATGCCGTGTACGTTGCGATCCGCACAACGTACGTTGCGGATCGGTTGAACGCCCAACCCGGAGCATTGATGGCGGAACGAACGACACGTTCGGACGCGGAGTGGCGCGACTTGCTGAGTCCCGACGCGTACCGCGTGACGCGAGGCAAAGGAACGGAACCGCCGTTCAGCGGCGCGCTTTGCGGCCTTACTCTGCCGGGCACCTATCACTGTGCATGTTGCGGGTCCGACTTGTTTCGATCGACAGCCAAGTTCGACTCGGGCTCGGGGTGGCCAAGTTTCTTCGAACCCACGCGAGCCGGAGTCATCGTGGAACACGAAGACCGGAGCCACGGTCTGGTGCGGACCGAAGTCGCCTGCGCTAATTGCGACGCGCACCTTGGCCACGTGTTCCCTGACGGGCCACCCCCGACGGGTCGCAGGTATTGCATCAATTCCGTAGCACTCGACCACAAACCGGAGGATTGAGTTTTCCATGTTCTCTCAAGACGTCTACTGGACCCTGCATATCCTCGGCGTTGGCTTGCTCGTTATGTCAATTGGCGGCGTTTCGCTGCACGCGATGAGCGGAGGGACGAAGGATACCAGCGGGGGAAAAGCGCTTGCGGCAGCCAGTCACGGACTCGGGATGCTGCTGATCCTCGTGGCGGGTTTTGGCATGCTCGCCCGCCTGGAACTCATGGCGGGAGGCCTTCCCGGCTGGGCGTGGGCGAAGCTTCTTGTCTGGCTGACCCTGGGCCTGCTGTTCATGGTGCCATATCGGAAGCCGGAGCTGTCGAAGCTGGTCTGGTTGGGCACGGCAGGGTTGCTGGTGGCTGCGGCATTCCTGGCGCACGCAAAGCCATTTTAGTCCGTCGAGGTGACTATCCGCAGGGATGTTCCGGAAGCGTGACCGGTCGCAACATGTAGTTGGCATCCTCGAATATCGCCCCGGTCGCTTCAAAGTACTCGTCCCAGAATCGCTTCACACGTTGCGCCGCGTTGGTGTCCACGCGCGCGCCTACAGCCACCACGCACAGCCCGGTGAGATCCGGGAGTGTGCCGGCGGCCTTTGAGCGCCGCACCCAGTTGGCGGGTGGCATCGCCCGCAAGCCTTCCATGTCGATCGTCCGGTTCGACTGGAGCATGTCCGAGAACAAGTACAGCACCGCGTCGCGCCCCTGCGCTGCTCTCAGGTCGGCGGCGATATCGTGCAGCGTAGACAGGATGTCTGTCCCGTTGATGTTCTCGCGACCTGTAGAATCAGTAAACGAGATCAGGTAGTCCTGTGCATCCTGGAGAAACCGGGTGCGCGACGTCGAGTCACTGGCCAATTCGTGCTCCAGGAACTCTCGCGCCGGCACATCCTGCGTCCACCGTTGCGGCGGTTCCTCAAGCGACAGCTGAAGGAGCTGGTGCGCCGCGATCCGGTCGCCGTGGTCAAGCTTCCGGAGCCGTTCGTTGGTCAGTTGACGGGCGATCTCCAGTTGGTTTCCGGAAATGCTCGTGGAGCGATCAAACGCGAACACGACCAGTTGCGGTGCGGTGCTCGTGATTTCGTTGGCCTCTCCACCCCCGGCTGCTGTGCCTTCCGAAGTTCCACACCCGGCAAGTAGCGGGGATACGATGACGCAGCCGAACACAGCGATGCGGCACCCGACTCGTGCTACCAAGACGTGGCCTCCTCGGTGAAACGTACCCTCACGCGCTCGTAGCGCTCCACGATTCTCGTCCGCTCCGCATCATAATACGTCGGATCCTGTACGCGCATGTCCACCACGCCGGTGACTGACAGGTCGAATTCCAGCTTCACGGGATCGGCAAAGGCCGATATCTCGCGGGGATCGAGCCCGCGTAGTCTGCCGTTCTCTGCCCGGTATGCGACGACGGTCGCCTCCAGTTGATGCGCCAGTGCCGGCGCTTCCTTGAGCGGTTTCTCCGACAACATGCCCCTGTACTCACCGAGCGCCTGAACCATTCGTCCCATTCCACCGGCGATCCTCTCTTGCACCGCGTCCCCGTGCGCTACCAGTTCGCGGCGCTGGCGCTCCCATGGAAGCTCATTAAACCTGTCCTTCCTCGGATCGCGCATGTGGAAGTAGGCGGCGGAAATTGCCACGAGTACGAGGGTCGTGTTCAACAGTAAGATCGGGAAACTCAGCGCACTCATCGACAGCGCGTACTCGCGCTGCTCCTTGGCCAGCGCCTCGAGATCGTCCGCCCGATTCGTCTGCTCGTTGGCACCGACCAGGTTCCCGTCCACTCGCTGCCAACTGGCATCGCGTCTCAATTCCTCGATCTTCGCGCTGTCCTGGGCGAATCGGCCGGCGGATACTCCACCGATCGTGACGCGAGCCACGAACAGGACACCAAGCACCAGGACTAATCCCAGGCCCGAAATCACCATCGGCACGATGAACTCCATCGGCGAGCGGCTGCCTACAGTATCCCCCGAGCGCTCGGCCGAGCGCTGGAACAGCAGCGAGCGCATCGAGTGGCCGAAAAAGTGGCACAGAACGATAAGAAACGTAACGACACCCGCCGCCAGAATCGCAGCATCGGGACGAAGCACAAATTGAGAGATCACGCGGAGAGCGCCGGCTTGCCAGCCCTCGCTGGTTTCCGCCACGAAGCGGATCTGCTGCTCGGTAAGCGGATCTCGCGGCAGCAGCGCGCCGAACACCGGCGCGTTGGCGAGAAACTCTACAAGCCCGAGAAAGCTGATCGCCAGGGCGTACCAGTGAGTCTTGAATGCCCGGGTTCCGGACTTCGATCCCCTTTGTCTCATGCCGCCGTTCGTCGGTTTCAGATCGTCGTCGTGGCCTGACTGCCGCTGATCCTCCGCGTGCTGCTCCTCGATCGTCGCCTCGACATGTGAACGGTTCATCTCCAACCGGCGCTGAAGGCGGAACAGATCAGATGTCACGCGCTCGAAGCGATCCACGTCGAGCGCCACTTCTCCAAGCGATTGCGTCACGCATCCTTCCTGGACAGCCACGAGATTGTTCAGACGCCCCCGTTCACGGGCACTCCAGTCGGCGAACAGCGAATGGCAACGCTCACGCAACTCCTGCTCCGCCTCCGAACGACCGCTGGCATCCAGCACAGGAAGACCTGCATCGGCATCACGCCGGGCCATCTCCAGGGCTGCCTCGCGGAGTCCACCTACAGACAGACCGACGCTGGTCTCGAATGCCGGGCCCGGGCTCTGCTCCGGAATCCCGTGCACGAGGTCTCCGAGGTCGGACGTGGGATTCGCATTCCACATTCGATCGTCCGGTGAGACAGGTTGCTCATGTATGTGATTCACATCGGAAGCAGGTTCGGGAGGCTCTTCGCCGCCGGCAAATTCGAAAGCGGATTCCCCCGTGAACTCAGCCCGAGGATTCTCGGATTCTGACATCATTTCGCTATCCTGGGCAGCAAGTTCATTCGGTTGAGCCGTCTCTTGCTCTGCGGCGGCCGCTGCGACCGCCGGGTCCAGCAGAGCCGCTTCGTCGGCGGGAGATGACCAGAAGGAAGACTCGTCCGCCCCTGGCGTCCTGGCCGCCGCCGGATGTTCCTT
>CBDUXS010000108.1:0-4826 GCA_965371255.1 uncultured bacterium | reverse complement strand
AAAAACCGACGACTGACCGCCTGAACGCGAGGAATGACGAATGGCCCGCACGGCTCCCACTGACTTCGAGCGCGAAGCGTGGGACTGCGGGCTTCGTCACGTGGTGGGGCTGGACGAAGTCGGCTGTGGTCCGCTCGCCGGCCCGGTAGTCGCGGGCGCCGTGGTGCTTCGCCCGCGGGCCCCCGCGATAGACGGTGTTTTCGACAGCAAGGCGTTGTCTGCCAGGCAACGTGAAGCCGCGGCGATCGAGATTCGTCGACAGGTATTCGCATGGGCCTTGGGAGCCGCTTCGACGCGAGAAATCGAGCGCCTCAACATCCGCCGTGCCACCATCCTGGCCATGCGCCGGGCGATCGCCCGGCTACCCGTCGAGCCCGACCGTCTGCTGGTAGACGGGCGCCGGCTCCCGGAACTCGGTGACCACACGGCAATCGTCAAGGGCGACCAGAAATCCCTGTCGATTGCCTGTGCGTCGATTCTCGCCAAGGTTGTGCGCGACCGGCTCATGCGCAGCCTCGGCGCGCGCTACCCGGGCTACGGTTGGGAGTCCAATAAGGGCTATGCCACAGGGTCGCACCTTGCAGCGATCCGTGACCTTGGCCCGACTCCTCACCACCGCAGGACCTGGACTCCCATAGCGCAGCGCGAGCTGGCGCTGAAAGAAGTGGTCAGAAAATAGGAATGGTTGGCGGGGGCGCTCCGAAGAGCGGCCCCACCTGACCAGGCTGCTACTCGTGCGATCCCAGTGGTATCATCAGGTGCGCCAGAGGGGTGTCTCGCCACATGACAAACGGCTCACCGCTGTACGGATCATGAGACATTCCTTCGAGGGCCGACACAGGAGCGAGTAGCATGATGTGTGGGCCGGCGTCGACCCACTCATTATCATCGGTCTTTTCCGTGGCATTCGGGTCGATGTTACTGTTGCCATTGTCGCCACTGAGCATGAAGCCGAACGCGATATTGGAGACCACAGGTGCTTCGGCACCACCCTTCCAGGCTGCTGCCCATTCCACCCAAGTCTCATCGAGGCACATGGGAGAATTGCCCGCCTCGTCGGGATTGTCGGGCATACAAGTGTAGCCATTCGATCCTTCCTGAATGACGTTTCCGTCTCCGTCGAGTACCGTCGCGTTGGCGGAGATCGCTGCTGGTGCAGCTTTCAGCGTGTTTTCCAGCATGTCGCTGTCCGTCTCTTGCGCCATAGCGGCAACAGGGAAGAACACGACAGCCAGGCAGGACAACAGAACAAACTTCACGCAATAATTCACGAGCCCCTCCTCCAGAATTATGTGAGGGGCCATTATACGACCGGCTTACCCCGCCGCGTCAAGTTTTTGTCCTGCTCCGCAGGCCCCTGGGAACGCTGGTCGCACCAGCCTCGTTATAGCATTACATTATTCAGACGAACGTATCAAAAATGTAATACTTCGGAGCCGAGAACAGATACATGGCCTCTGGGCGACCACAGGATCTGATCTTTACGCTGTTCGGTGACCACCTGCTTCACCGGCCGGCGCCCGTGTGGGTAGGAAGCCTCATCCGGCTGCTCGAGCCGCTCGGCATGTCCGAGGCCAGCGCGCGCACCACGCTGTCCCGGATGAGCGCGAGGGGATGGCTGCAGTCCGAACGCGTCGGTCGGCACAGCTATTATGACCTCACGCCCCGCGGACGACGCCTTCTCGAGGCGGGCGAAAACCGCATCTACCACCCCGATTGGGACAAGCCATGGGACGGAAGCTGGCTCCTGCTCGCCTACTCGATACCCGAGGACGAGCGAGTGCTCCGGGACCGTTTGCGCGATCGTCTGGCGTGGCTGGGTTTCGGCACACTGCGAAGTGGACTCTGGATCTCCCCCCACGATGTCGAATCTGAAGTACGGGAGATCACGGAGTCTCTGGAGATCTCTGCATACATCGAATGCTTCCGGGCGACGGGGGCGGCGTTTACGGATCCCGTACGCCTGGTCGAGCGGGGATGGGATCTTGCCGCCATCAACGAGCGGTATGTCGCGTTCATCGACCGGCAGGTTCCCGATTTTCAGCGCTTCCGCGCCCAACGCGAATCGAGCGCCATCTCACCGGAGGAGAGCTATGTCCGTCGCTTCCGGCTGACGCACGAGTACCGGGACTTTCCGTTGATCGACCCGTACCTGCCACGAACGCTGTTGCCCGACGATTGGGCAGGAGAGTGTGCGGCGCACCTGTTCCGGACCTACCACGACCTGCTGTCACCACCCGCGGAGGAATACGTGCAGTCGATCCTCTCGAGCGCACCTGAATTGCTGCCACCGAATGTTCTTACGGAGACACCACGATGAGCCATTTCGAGTCCAGGCCGGCCGATTCATACGGGTTTCGCGAGATCCTGTATTCGAAGGAGAACTGGGTCGCGACGGTTACCATCAATCGCCCGCACAACTACAACGCCTACTCTACTTCTGCGCTGGAAGAACTGGCGACCGCATTTCGCGACGCGGCGTTCGATGACCAGGTCGGCGTCATCGTGTTCACGGGTGCCGGAGACCGTTCGTTCTGCACGGGCGGTGACGTCAAGGAATACGAAGCAGAGTACACGAATCGCCCCCGTGACTACTGGAAGTACATGCGGCTGTTCCGTGCCTACCTGGAAACCATCATGCAGTCCGGCAAGCCCGTGATCGCGCGCCTGAACGGAATGGCAGTGGGGGGTGGCAACGAGTCGCAGATGGCGTGCGATCTGGCCGTGATGGCCGAGCACGCCTTCATCGGGCAGGTGGGTACCCGTGTCGGAAGCGTAGCAGCCGGCGGGGCGACTCAATGGCTGCCGATCATGATCGGTGACCGGCGCGCGCGAGAGATGCTGCTGTTCAATGGACGGATTCCGGCGAAGCAGGCTCTGGACTGGGGTCTCGTGAACCGCGTCGTGCCTTCCGTGACCAAGGATGGCGACTTCATCGAAGGGGCCACCGACGAGCAGATCAAGAAGGCTCAGAAGGGAGAAGACGGCTACGCGATCAGTCTCGATCGACTGGACGAGGCCGTTGCCGAGCTGGCGAAGAAACTGCTGGAGCAATTCCCTGAATGCGTCCGCTACACCAAACAACAGGTCAATTTCTGGAAGGAACTCTCGTGGAATCAGACCATCGGCCACGCCGCCGATTGGCTGGCCATCCACTATTCCAGCCTTGAGCCGTGGGAGGGAATGCGCGCCTTCGTTCAAAAGCGTCCTCCGAATTACATGAACGTGCGCCAGCGCGCTGCCGAGGGCGGATCCAGCGAGTTTCTCTGGGGACCCCCATCCGTCGATTGTCCGGGGTGCGGTGCGGAAGGCATCCCGGCCGGGTTCGAGTTCTGTGGGGCCTGCGGAATTCGGCTGGACGAGGTGGCCGCGGAGGAGGCGCCGGCGGCGGAGGTTGCGGAGGCCGGTGCCGCCGCCGCGAAGGAAGACGACACGTGAGCCAGGAGCACGGCACGAGCGTCCGCCTCGAACGCGCCGGCGGCCTGGTCCGGCTGTTCCTCGACCGACCGCCTCTCAACGTGCTCGACATTCCGATGCTCCGGAATCTCGACGAAGCCCTTGATGCACTGCGGCTGGATGCGTCCGTAAACGTGCTTCTCGTCACCGGCTCCGGGCGTGCTTTCTGCGCCGGCGTGGACATCGCGGACCACACCGCCGACCGCGTGGACGAAATGATCGAGACGTTTCACGGGGTCATTCAGAAGCTGATGGACCTCCCGTTTCCCGTCGTGGCTGCCGTCAACGGTGCCGCGCTCGGAGGCGGGTGTGAACTGGCACTGGCGTGCGATGTCATGCTGGCCAGGGAAGGCGCGAAGCTCGGCCAGCCGGAGATCCGTCTCGGCGTATTCCCGCCCGCCGCCGCGGTCTTGCTTCCACGTCTGGTCGGTCGGCAGACCGCTGCGGACCTCGTCCTGTCGGGCCGGGTCATCGAGGCCGGAGAGGCGGTGACCCTGGGACTGGCGAGCCGGGTGTTTCCGGCGGATGAATTCGACGCTGGCGTGGAGGAGTATGCAACGTCGATGGCGGCGCTCAGCGGGCCCGTTTTGCGGCTCACCAAGCGTGCCCTGCGTGAGGGCGAAGCCGGCACCCCGGGTGATGCGATGCGGCGCGTCGAACGTCTCTACCTCGACGACCTGATGAAGCTGGACGATGCGCACGAGGGCCTGGCCGCGTTTACCGAGAAGCGCGCCCCCGCCTGGAGCGGAGGC
This sequence comes from uncultured bacterium, assembly GCA_965371255.1. Lineage (GTDB taxonomy): Bacteria > Gemmatimonadota > Gemmatimonadetes > Palauibacterales > Palauibacteraceae > JARFPW01. The sequence goes on along the minus strand of CBDUXS010000108.1, from coordinate 618 downwards.
TGAAATGGTTGCCAGGCAGAATCTGCTGACGCTCACGGGCTCGGAGAGCCTGGACGAGTGCCTCGAGTACTGCAGGGAGATCGTGGAAGACCCGGACTTCCCGACCGTCGCGCGCTGGCGCGAGGCAGGGGGCAAGGTGCTGGGTCACTTCCAGGTGTATTTCCCGGAAGAGCTGGCGCACGCGGCGGGCCTGCTTCCCGTCAAGCTCCGTGGCGCGCAGGTGGAATGCCGCGAGGCGGATTCGCACTTCGGCTCCTACCTGTGCGCGATCGTCCACAGTACGCTCGAGCTCGCCCTGACGGACCGTCTGGAGATGGACATGTTCGTGACCCACCCGATCTGTGACGTCGCTCGCAATCTCGCCGGGATCTGGGCGCGCAACCGGCCCGAGCTCGCGCAGATTCTCTACCTTCCCCAGAACCCCAATTCCCGCCACTCCCTCGGCTATCTGACCGAGGAGTACAGACGGGTGTTGGAAGACATCGAGGGAATCGCGGGCCGGTCAGTAACCGATGACGAATTATGGCAGGCGATCGCTGTGTTCAACGAAAACCGTCGGCTGTTGCGCGAACTGTACACGATCAAGCGCGACACGCCGTGGCTATTGCCCGTTCACGA
>CBDUXS010000107.1:0-4827 GCA_965371255.1 uncultured bacterium | reverse complement strand
CCGGAATCGCCGCCCGATGCGAACACGAGCGGATTGTCGCTGGTACCGGTCAGCAGACTCTCCACGCGCGTGCGTATGAAACCCACGGCATCCCGCACCGGTCCGTGCACCTGGGGAATACAGCGGAGACTATATGCGTCCTGCACCCTGCAACGATCGCTGTCTACCAGCTGGCTGCCGGCAAAAAGCACCCGCAGCCGGGCAGCGGCGTCCTCCTGTCCCGGTTGTCCGCAGGCCGCGTGCAGTTCCGGATCAAACGCTGCCGACAGCGCCTGCAGTGCCTCGAGGCTGAGCGCCGCCGCCGCATCTGCATGGTCGAGCAGGCTCTCCGCATCGAGCACCCCCAGGGTGGCGGCGGCCAACATGAAGGTCGTCCCGTTCGTGAGCGCTAGGCCCTCCTTCGGGCCAGGTACTATGCGTTCGATCCCGGCCCGATGCATCGCCTCTTGCCCGGTGAGGAGTTCGCCCTCATACCAGGCCCGACCACTCGAGCCCTCGCGCTCTTCCCCTCCCGGGTCGCGCGTCAGAACCACTCCAATGTGAGCCAGCGGCGCCAGGTCTCCGCTCGCGCCGAGCGATCCCTTCGACGGCACGAGCGGTGTCACGCCGGCGTTGAGCATCGCGATGAGCTTCTCGACGAGGACCGGCCGAACACCTGACAACCCGTGCGCGAGCGTGTCCGCCCGGATGAGCATCATCGCCCGCACGACTTCTTCCGACAGCGGTTGCCCTACGCCGACGCAACACTTGAGGATGACGTTGCGGGACAGCTGGCTGACGTCCTCTGGAGCGATACGTGTATTGGCGAGGGCGCCAAATCCCGTGTTGATGCCATAAACGGGCTCGTTGCCGTCCTGAATGGCCTCGACCCACGCAAGGCTCGCTTCCATCCGGTGGCGTGCGGCATCGTCCGGGCCGGATACGGCTGCGTCCGAGCGGGCGACGTCGGCTACCTGATCCAGGTGAAGGCCGGTACCGGTGATTTCGATCATCGATCCTCGTTTGATGTCCGATTCCTTCTCGGGCGGGAAAACTACCGCGGGGATCCCGGACGAGCCACACCGGCCGGCTCGCCCTTCAGCAGCGGTGGCATTGCGTTCACCTGCGTAACGAGGCACGATCTGGTAGCCTGAGATATAGCCGAGGCAACCGCAGGGATCATTTGGCGTCGCAATTCGAGTGGGAAGCATAAATGGAGCATTCAGGGCCCCGAGTCAGCCGGCACGGGATCGACAACCACGGGATCCTCCGGGCCGGAAAGGTTCGCTGGAATCTTCGAGCACCCGAATTGTACGAACGCGCACTGGCCGAGGGAGACGCTGTCCTCGCGTCCGGACCGCTCGTGGTTCGAACCGGGATTTATACGGGGCGATCCCCCAACGATAAATTCGTCGTTCGGGAATCATCCAGTGAGGACCGGATCTGGTGGGGGGACGTGAATCGCTCGTTTGACCAGGAGTCATTCGACGAGATTCACCAGCGGATGCTCACCTATCTTGCAGACAGGGATCTGTACGTCCAGGACTTGTGGGCCGGGGCCGATCCTGCCTATCGACTGCCGGTACGCATCATCTGCGAACGAGCATGGCACAGCCTGTTTGCCCGAAACATGTTCATTCGCCCGCCGCTCGAAGCACTCGAGGAGCATGAACCTCAATTCACGGTTATCCAGTGTCCTGACTTCGAGGCTGACCCGGATACCGACGGCACGAATTCCGGCACCTTTATTCTGCTGGACTTCGGGCGCCGTCTTGTCTTGATCGGGGGCACGAGTTACGCGGGTGAAATCAAGAAGTCCATATTTACCGTGATGAATTACATCCTTCCCGTCGGCGGCGTGATGGCGATGCACTGTTCGGCAAACGTCGGAGAGTCAGACGACACGGCCGTGTTCTTCGGATTGTCCGGCACGGGAAAGACGACGCTCTCTGCCGACCCGGAGCGGACCCTGATCGGAGATGACGAGCATGGCTGGAGTGACCGCGGCGTGTTCAACTTCGAGGGCGGATGCTACGCGAAGGTCATCCGTCTGTCCGAGGAAGCCGAGCCCGAAATTTACGCGACGACGCGGACATTCGGCACGATACTCGAAAACGTCGTGCTCGACCCCGACACGCGCGAGTTGGACCTCGACGATGACCGGTACACGGAGAATACCCGGGCGGCCTACCCGATCCACCTGATTCCCAACGCCTCGAGCACTGGAACGGCGGGCCATCCACGTAACATCATCATGCTGACTGCCGACGCATTCGGCGTTCTTCCGCCAATATCTAAGTTGACTTCAGCACAGGCGATGTACCACTTCATCTCAGGTTATACCGCAAAGCTGGCGGGGACGGAAAAAGGACTCGGCGAGGAGCCCGTGGCCACCTTTAGCGCCTGCTTCGGCGCCCCGTTCATGCCTCTCCATCCGTCTGTCTACGCGGACTTGCTGGGGAAGAAAATCGCGGAGCATGACGTGGATTGCTGGCTCGTCAACACGGGCTGGAGCGGCGGTCCGTTTGGCGTCGGTGAGCGGATGAAGATCGCATTCACGAGGTCGATGGTCCGGGCGGCTCTCGATGGGTCGCTTGCATGTGGCGAGACACGCCCTGACCCGATCTTCGGACTGCACATTCCGGTAGCTTGTCCCGACGTCCCGGTTGACGTGCTGTCGCCGAGAGATACCTGGGAGGATCCCGAGGCCTACGACGTTGCCGCTCGGGATCTGGCGAAGCTTTTCCGTGACAACTTCGCCAAATACGAGGACCACGTGAGCGATGAGATCCGGGATGCAGGCCCGACGGCTGGCTGACGCCGGCTGCACCGCTCCATGAACCGCGACACGATGGTCACGGCCGCCCGTGATGGTCGGACCTGGGACGTCGTCGTGATCGGCGGCGGCGCGACCGGCCTCGGAACGGCGGTGGAAGCGGCGGCCCGCGGCTACGATACGCTACTGCTCGAGGCAGGCGATTTCGCCCAGGGGACGTCCAGCCGCAGTACGAAGCTGGTACATGGGGGCGTCCGGTATCTGCAGCAGGGCGACGTATCGCTCGTCCTCGAAGCACTGCGTGAACGCGGCCTGTTGCTCCATAACGCCCCGCACCTCGTGCATCATCTCTCGTTCGTCGTACCTGCGTATGACTGGTGGGAGGGCCCGTTCTATGGCGTGGGTCTCAAGTTGTACGACATGCTCGCAGGGCGGCTCGGTCTCGGTCCGTCGGAACACCTGTCGCGCGAGGAGACACTGCAGCGCATCCCTACGATCGAACCCGAAGGTCTGCGTGGCGGCGTCGTTTACTATGATGGGCAATTCGACGACGCACGTCTGGCCGTAACGCTCGCGCTCACGGCAGCATCACACGGTGCAACCCTGGTCAACTACGCGCCCGTTACCGGGCTGCGGAAGGAGGACGACCTCGTGCGCGGCGTCGTGGCGCGCGATGCGGAGACAGGGGAAGCGCTCCATGTCTCGGCCCGCGTCGTGGTCAACGCGACGGGCGTTTTCACCGATTCCGTGCGACAGATGGACGAGCCGGAAACACCGCCGATCGTGCGGGCGAGCCAGGGCGTTCACATCGTGCTCGACCGCTCGTTCCTCCCCGGCCACAGCGCGATCATGGTGCCGCACACGGACGACGGGCGCGTCCTGTTTGCCGTCCCGTGGCACGACCGGGTCATCGTGGGCACGACGGACACGCCGATGGAAGAGATCTCCCTGGAGCCTCGGCCGCTGGAAGACGAGCTGGAATTCCTACTCACTCATGCCGTGCGCTACCTGACCAAGGACCCGGACCGTTCCGATATCCTGAGCATGTTCGCCGGATTGCGTCCCCTCGTGTCTCCGGGCGGGCACGAGGAAGGCACCGCGTCGATCTCCCGCGACCACACGCTGCTTGCGTCCTGTTCCGGCCTCGTGACGATCAGCGGCGGAAAGTGGACGACGTACCGGAAAATGGGAGAGGATGCCATCGATCGCGCTGCGATGGTCGGTGGCCTGGACGAGGTTCGTTCGCCGACCGAAGATCTGCACCTGCATGGCTGGAAACAGGGCGTCGATCCGTCGGATCCTCTCAGCGTCTACGGTTCCGATATTGAGGACTTGCTGGCGATGTGCGAGGCCGACGAAACGAGACGGCTTTCGGAGCGCTTGCACCCGAGCCTTCCCTACTTGCGAGGCGAAATCCTCTGGGCTGCGCGAAATGAGATGGCCCGCACCGTCGAAGACGCGCTGGCACGGCGAACAAGAGCTCTACTTCTGGACGCGCGGGCCGCGAGCGAGGTCGCGGAAGACACGGCCCGGCTGATGGCGGAAGAGCTGGATAAGGACGACGCGTGGATAGAGGAGCAGGCAGCCGCGTTCCGAGAGACGGCGAGCGGCTACCTGCCCTGAAGCCAATTTCCATACAGTTCCGGTCGGCGGTCCTGCCAGAACAACCGGTGGGCCGTGCTCGTTGCGCACGTGTCGAGGTCCAGATCGACCATGACGATCGCGTCCGCTCCGGATGGTCCCCTGCCGAGTACGTTGCCTTCCGGATCGCTTACGAAAGACTCGCCCGCGAAAATAAGATCTCCCTCGACTCCGACGCGGTTGCACAGGGCGATAAAATAGCCGTTCTGGAACGCCGCCGACCTGACCTCCGCCTCATACATTCCGTCGGGCCACTCGCCGACGGTCCCGGCCTGTGGGATGATGACGAGTTCGGCACCGGCAACCCCGAGCGCCCGCATGTATTCCGGAAAGTGCCGGTCGTAGCAGATCGCGACCCCAACCCGGCCCACGGCGGTCTCGTACACCGGCGCCCCCCGATCCCCGGGCGCGTAGTACTCCCGCTCGTGGAA
>CBDUXS010000106.1:0-4830 GCA_965371255.1 uncultured bacterium | reverse complement strand
ACTCGTCGGTGTATAACTGTCGCCTGAGTTCTGATGACAGGAAGAGCCTCCAGCGCGCATGCTCCAGCCGTGAGTCTTCGGTCACGCCCTGCGCGAACCGGCGAGCGCGGTTCCACAGCCCCTTTTTGGCGTGCCGCGGACGGGATCGGGCTAGCGTGCGCACAGCCGCACGACGCACGAATGAGGGACACCGATGCCATAACCGCTCGGCCTCCTGCGCCACGTACGTCTCGTAGCCGCCAAAAAGTTCGTCGCCGCCGTCGCCGCTGAGTGCCACCGTCACGTGCTCGCGAGCGAGACGGGAAACGAGATACGTCGGGAATATCGATACGTCGGCGATCGGATCTTCCATGTAGTGCATCAGGTGATCGAACAGATCTCCCACTTCGGCTCTCAAGACTTGCGTGTGGTGCCGGGTGCCGAGATGCTCCGCCACCCGGCCGGCCCAACGGAGTTCATCGTAGGAAGGATCATCGAACCCGATGCTGAACGTCGCGGCATTCGGCATGTGCGCCACGACCAGCGAGCTGTCCACCCCACCGGAGAGGAAGGCTCCCAGCGGTACGTCACTGACGAGCTGGGAACGTACGGCCCGCGTAAGGACGTCATCTACGTTGTCGGCCACGGATTCGAGATCGGCAGTGCTCCTGGCCGCTTCCGCCGCGCGGTCCTCCACGTCCATTCGCCACCAGCGGCTTCGCTCGACACTCCCACGCTGCAGGTCGATGGACATGAGTCCGCCGGCCTCGACTTTCTCGACGGCCCGGAACAACGTGCCAGGGGCCGGTACGTATTCCCAAGTGAGGAATTCGTCGAGGCACGACAGGTCCGGATCCCGGTCGCTCCCACCTGCCAGGATGGCCTTGATCTCCGATCCAAACACGACACGGGTCGCGGACACGGCAGCGAACAGCGGCTTGATCCCGATGCGGTCGCGAGCGAGCCAGACGCGTCCCGACCGACCGTCGTGCACGGCGAGAGCGAACATTCCGTCCAGGCGATCCAACGCTCGGGGACCCTCTTCCTCCCACAGATGGACGATTACTTCGCCGTCGGCTCGACTCGCGAAACGATGTCCCCGCGACTCGAGATCTGCCCGCAGTTCTCGGAAGTTATAAATTTCACCGTTGAACACGGCCGTGATCATCCGGTCCTCGGTGCAGTAGGGCTGCCGGCCCTCCGCCACGTCGATTACCGCCAGGCGAGTCATCCCCATGGCAACTGCCCCCCGGACCTCGATCGCCCTGTCATCCGGCCCGCGATGCTCCAGCGAGGCACACATCTCACGCAGGAGACCTTCGTCCGGTCGGTCTCCCGCGAGCTCCAGGATCCCGGCAATGCCGCACATCAGCGAATCCGGTTCAGGAGTTCGGTCGTTCTCCGCCGAAATATTTTAATGGAGAATTCCAGTCCCGCCCGCTCCCTGGCTGCCTCGGCACGTCGGCGGGCCCCCTCAGTTCCAGCCAGAGCCTCCCCGATACCCCTCGCGATGTCTTCGGCCGTCGGATCGACCAGGAAGGCGAATTCGTCGTCCAACACCTGCGTGTGGGCCCGGATCCGAGTAGCCACGAGTGGCACTCCGCTCGCGAGCTGTTCGTAGATCTTGAGCGGTGTGTTCGTACCGGATACTCGACAAGATACGAGAACCGCGGCCCGTGGAAGTAACTGCCGGACGACCTCCTGCGGGACGCTGCCCGGCAACAGGCATGCCTCCGACACGCCATGCCTGGCCGCGAGCTTTTCGAGTCGGCCGATCTGCCTGGGATTCCCGCCGGCCAGGACGAGCATCGCCTCGGGGTGCGCTGGAAAAACGTCCGCGAATGCCCGGACCAGGAGGTCCAGTCCCTGATAGGCTTCGAAACTGCCCGCGTAGAAGATCACGCGCCGGTCGTCGGGAAACTCAAGCGTCGCTGCGCGGTTGGATCCCGAGTCATCCAGCGCCAGCCGCACTGGCTCGAAACGCGTATTCTCGATCATCAGTTGCCGGGTGGCATCCGGCATCAGCGCCTCGGCGTGAGCCGCCAGGTCCGGGCAGACGGTGACGACGATGTCGGCTCGCCGCAGGCTGAGACGCTCGAGGGCCTGAAACATACGGACAAGGATGTGGGAGCGGAAGAACCGGAAATTCGACAATTGCTGCGGAAGGCTGCTGTGCATGTCGTAAACGAGTCGATACCGGAATATCGGCTTCAGCAGGGCGGCGAAGAAAACGGACTCCTCATGTGCGTGCACTACGTCGTAAGCCCTTGTACACACGAGGCGAACGAACACGCTCAGCATGATCGCGTCGAGCAGGAGTTTGGTCGCAGACGGTCCTATGCCCACCGGCCCGAGGAACGGCGGATGGGGGATGCGAATATGGCGGACGCCCGGAATCTGCACGTCGGCTCCTTCGCCGTAGGTAAGCAGATCAATTCGCGCCCCTTGTTCGGCCATCGTCAGAGTGCGGTAATAGACGCTGAAAGGAGTTCCCCGCGGCGTGAAGAACGGTTGCGGAGCCAGGGCGAGGATTCTCACCGGGACTTGCCTCGTCCAAGCCGCTTCAGCATCTGGATCTTCCACTGCAGCCGGATAAATTCCGTCCCCCCGAGCGACCGGCCGAATCGGCGCGGCTGCTCGTCGAGCACCGCGACGGCGCGGTGCAGGTCCGCCCAATCGGGGTCGGCGGGAACGCCATTCAGCACGAACCCGTGGCTGCCAATTGCTCCGATCTGGTCCGGGAACGGAAATGGATCGCTGCCCGCCAGGACCGGGCGTCCGTCAGCAACAGACCCGGCAAAGGCGGGCGGCGATCGCAGGAACCCGGCGCGGGCACCGGTGTCTGCGAGACGCAGCCCGTACCGTGCGTACCGGTTATAGGCCCGCGTAACTGCCCGGCCGCGCGACCCCGACCATTTTCCGAACCCCCACGGCAACATGACAAGCGCCTTCCGTTCGAGCCCCGACTCGACCGTCTCCTCCAGGGGCCGCTGCGATTCGATCGGCTCCGTGGTCCCGACGATCAGAACCTCCAGGTCCTCCGCTGTCCGGATCTGGCGGCCCAGGATCACCGTGACTCCCCGGCCGTCCTCAGTGCGCGCCAGTCGAAGGCAAACGTCCTCGAGCCCGGTGATCTGCCAGCGTCCTCCGTGTTCCGCCAGTGCGAGGAGCCGCTCGGCGCCCCGTTCATGCAGATCCTCCACGAGCCACAACACGTCCGGGGTTCCCGATGCCATTCCCAAGGATGACCGGACCCGATCAAGATTGTGGACCGCGGCATCGAGGGCCATGTCGATCTCGTGACAGGAGTGCAAGTGCACGTGTCCATCAACGAGTATCGGTCCCGTCGTCACCGTCCACTCATCAGGCCGGCCGACCGATTTCCGCACGCCCGGCCAAGATCCAGTCGCTGCGTGACGGGGCTGAGTTCGCGCACGGCTGCCGCCGGATGTTTCACGAGGTAGGGACCGATTGCCAGATAGTCGAGCTTGGCCGCAAGAAACGCGCGGACACAGTCCGTCGCGGTGCATACGATCGGCTCCTCGTGCATGTTGAAGCTCGTGTTAATGATGCCCGGCAGTCCCGTTCGATTATGGAATGCGTCCAGGATCGCGTAATAGTCGGGATTCACCTCCCGACACACGAGATGGGGCCGCGCCGTGCCATCAATATGCACGACGCCGGGCATTGCCTGGTGCATCCACTCGGTACAGCGGAATGTGACGGTCATGAACGTCGCCGCATGCTCGGCACCGGCCAGCCCTTCGAAGCACCGGTGCCTCTCCTCCCACAGAACTGACGGCGCGAACGGCATAAACTCGGTGCGTTTCAGATTCGTGTTCAGCCAGTCGTTGACCGACGGATCGGTGGGTTGATACAGGATCGACCTGTTTCCGAGCGCTCGCGGACCGTATTCCATGCGCCCGGCGGCTCGCGCTACCACATAGCCTTCGGCCAGCAATGCAGCGACCCCGTCTGCGAGTCCCTCCCATGACGTGTCCAGGATCTCTGCGGTGAGCCCGTGTTCCGTGAGCGCACGCTCGATTGCGACCGGGTCGAGGTCCGAGTCCGATCCCAGGTAGATGTCGGTTACGGCGTCCCGACCCGATTCCATCCGACTCTGGGTGATGCCGGCGACCGATGCCGCCAAGGCCGCGCCGACCGCCAGGCCGCCGTCGCCCATTCCCGGATGAACGAACAACCGGTCCACCGTGGGCAATTCGTGAACGACCTGATTGACCCTGACGTTGGCGAACACTCCACCGGCCACCACCACGTTCCGCAAACCGGCCGCTTCGGCCCAGTGACTCACATATCGTCCAACGAGGTTTTCGAAGTGCAACTGGATACTGGCTGCAAGGTCTTCCCGATTCCATCCCGTAGGCAGGCGGCGGCCGAGTTCGGCGACGGCAGCATCGAATACGAGTCCGCCGGTGTTCAGCAGACGTCCGTCCCGCTCCTGCACGAGTTCCTCGAGAAACGGCAAGTATATGGGTTTTCCGTGTGCGGCAAGGCCGGTAATTTTTCCCTCGTGGCGATGTGCCTTGAAGCCGCTCAGGTGGGTCACGTAGGCGTAATAGTTACCCAGCGAGTTGTAGGCGGATGTCGAGTGCAGTTCCTCGAATACACCATCGCGGACGGCATAGACACGACCGCTCTTGTGGTCGCCCCCGCCGTCGAGCGACACCGCGAGCGCGTCCCGCATTCCGCTCGTGTAGTACGCCGAGGTGGCGTGACAGAAATGGTGATCGAGGAATCGGATGGGGCAGCGGATGCCGTAATCGTCCCGGAGGATCTGCCGGATGATCCGCCGCCGTCGGCGAAAGCTCGGTCCCAGCAGCAGGTAATAGC
>CBDUXS010000105.1:0-4854 GCA_965371255.1 uncultured bacterium | reverse complement strand
CCGAACCCGTCAATCAGCTGTCGGAACGCGACCGCTTCTTCGACCGGGTTCAGGTTCTCACGCTGCAGATTCTCGACCAGAGCCAGAACGAGCATCGCCTCGTCGCTGAGCTCGCGAACAATCGCCGGCACCTTCTCCCATCCCAGGTCCCGGATCGCCCGAAACCTGCGCTCTCCGGCAACGAGTTCAAACCCGCCAGGAACTCTCCGGACCACAAGCGGTTGAATCAGGCCGTTCTCTTTGATCGATGCCCGGAGGTCCTTGATCGAAGCGTCGTCGAACTCGACACGTGGTTGGAATCGATTGGGCTCGATGCGACGTACGTCGATATCCTCGAGCGGTACTTCCGTGCTCGCGGGTGCATCGAGAACATCGCCGAGCAAAGCACCTAGGCCCTTGCCGAGCCGGGAGTCACTCTTAGGCAACGCTGGCCTGCTTTCTTTCGTCTTTCCGGACGATCTCGGCCGCGAGGCTCAGATAGCCGCGTGCACCGGTGGACAGCACATCATACAGCGCGATCGGTTGGCCGAAGCTCGGTGCCTCGGCGAGGCGAACGTTTCTGGGAATCCACGTCTTGAATACCTTTGCGCCGAAGTACTCTTCTGCCTCACTCTTCACCTGTTTGGACAGGTTCAGGCGGGAATCGTACATCGTGAGGAGTACGCCCTCGATACCCAGCGTCTTATTCATTCTTCGCTGGACAATCCGTACGGTGTTGAGTAGCTGACTCAGCCCTTCGAGCGCATAAAACTCACATTGAATCGGTATCAGCACTGTATCGGCAGCCACGAGGGCGTTCAGCGTCAGCAAACCAAGGGACGGTGGGGAATCGATCAGAATGTAGTCGTACCGGTCGCGCACCAACTCCAGGGCCGACTTGAGTACGCGCTCCCTTTGCGTCCGATCGATCAGTTCGATTTCAGCTCCGGCCAGATCTCGACGGGCGGGAATCATGTCCAGGAGAGGGAAATGCACGGACGTGCGTATCGCATCCTCGATTGACGCTCCATCCACGAGACACTCGTAGAGGTCTGGTTTCTCTGCGTCCAGCTCGACGCCGAGCCCACTTGAGGCGTTACTCTGCGGATCGGAATCCACGACGAGCGTGCGTTTTTCAGCGATAGCCAGAGACGCACCGAGGTTGATCGCAGTCGTCGTCTTGCCGACGCCGCCCTTCTGGTTGGCAATCGCGATGATGCGTCCCAAGGCCCGGTTTCGCCCCCTTCATAAGTCGAAATCAACGGCTGGAAGACCCGAATTTCCGACCGAAACACTGGAATCCGGCCCTGTGTTGCGATCGGAATGCGAATATACAATGTGCTCGCAGCTTCGCCAAACTATCAACACCGTGTAACGAACCAACCGGTACCGCCTGGACGTTTCACGTGAAACGCCGCATAAGTCTGCGCTGAACGGGCAGAAGTACTGCTTCTACGAACAGTAGTGCGTATTCATCCGGGCGACAACCGTGGTTTCACGTGAAACCACGGTTCGACTCGAGACTTAGCTTCGGCCGGCTGCTTGCTTCCGTAGTTCCACTAGCAGATTCTGCAGGTCTGACGGAGAAACCCCGGGGATTCGTCCCGCCTGTCCCATCGTTTCGGGTCGAATGCGGGCCAGTTTTTGCCGTGCCTCGAACGACAGCGACGCAAATGTTTCATACGGAGTGTCCACCGAAAGTGCGTGCTTATCCCGCAGACGCAACGCGGCAGCCCGCTCCCGGTCCCGATCGATATAGCCGGCATACTTCGTTTCCATTTCCACCACCGTCAGGGCATCCAGACCGAACTCGACCTCTCCCAGGGGATTGTCTGATCCCAATAATCCCGCGAACGACACGTCTGGGCGCTTCAGCAAGCGCTCCAGCGGCTGCGTTTGCTCAATCGGGACGCTCCCGACCGACTCGAGGTAGTCGTTTACCTGAGCCGGAACGGCCCGCGCGGAGCCCAGCCAGGATCGCGTGTCCTCAATCTCCGCCAAGTGGTCATCCAGTCGCCTGGTTTGCGAATCACTCAGCAATCCGAGGCGACGGGCAATCGGTCCCAGGCGTTGCAAACAGTTGTCCTGGCGCAAAATAAGCCGAAATTCCGCGCGTGACGTGAACAGGCGATACGGTTCATCCACTCCTCGTGTGACGAGATCGTCGACCAGCACACCGAGAAATGCTTCATCCCTACCCGGAATCCATCCCTCCACGCCGCAGGCGGCGGCAGCTGCGTTGATACCCGCAACCAGACCCTGCCCCGCGGCTTCTTCGTATCCGGTCGTGCCGTTGACTTGACCCGCCAGGTACAGACCTCCCAGCCCATCGAGTTCAAGGCTCGCTGCCAGCTTTTCCGGTGGAAAGTAATCGTACTCTATCGCGTAACCGGGCTGCGTCATGCGCACGTTCTCCAGGCCGGCAACTGCGCGCAGCATTTCCAACTGCACTTCGGGCGGAAGGGACGTGGACAGGCCGTTCACATAAAGTTCACGCGTCTCGAGTCCTTCCGGCTCCAGGAAAACCTGGTGGCTCACGGCATCCGGGAATTTCACGATCTTGTCTTCGATCGATGGACAGTAGCGCGGACCCTGCGATGCCACCGCACCACCATACAGGGCCGAACGATCGAGGTTGGAGGCCACCACGGCTTTCACGGGCTCGCCGGCTGCACCGATCCAGCAGGGCAGGGAGGGAAGCACGCGCCGTTCCTTCCAGTGCGAAAATCGGAAGTCCGAGTCCTCGCCGTCCTGCCGGCTGAACCGCGAGTAATCCACTGTCTTCCCATCAATTCGCGGTGGCGTACCGGTCTTGAATCGGCGCGGTTCCAGGCCAAGTTCAATCAACTGACGCGCGAGGTCTACGGTTGGTGCGTCCCCGGCCCGTCCCGCTGCGATCTGTCGATCCACTCCCAGGCGGATGCTCCCGCGCAGGAATGTCCCTGCGGTCAGCACGACAGCCCGCGCCCCAAACTGGCTGCCGTCCCCGCAAACGACTCCGTCTACCGTGTTTCCCGTCACCGACAGGGCGGACACGGTACCCTGGTAGAACTCCAGTCCCTCGAACGACTCGAGAATGCTGCGCACGGCCCGTGGATAGAGCCCTCGGTCGCACTGCGCCCGAGGCGCCCACACCGCCGGACCCTTGGATTGGTTCAGCATCCGGAAATGCAGCGTCGTTCGGTCCGCCGCACGACCCATAAGTCCGCCCATAGCATCGACTTCACGCACGACAGTACCTTTTGCGATCCCGCCGATCGCGGGATTGCATGACATCTGACCGACTCTGGCCAGAAACGACGTTACCAGCAGTGTCCGAGCACCCATTCGCGCTGCCGCGCCCGCCGCCTCACAACCCGCGTGTCCACCTCCGACCACGATTACGTCAAACCTCTGCATTCGCTTCGATTCCTCGCTACTTTCTGCCTGCGTGAACAACTGACTCGAAAAACATACCTGACTTATGCCCTCGAACCAACTCGAACTAACTTCCGGCTTCCTCGTGAGCGGGCGCGTGCAAGGAGTGGGTTTTCGATGGTGGACGCGCCGAACGGCCTCTCGCCTCGGCCTGTCAGGGACCGTGCGCAACCTGCCGGATGGGCGTGTGGAAGTTCGAGCGCGCGGGTCGGCCGCCGCACTCGCCGAATTGGAGATGAGTCTGCGAACCGGCCCTCCTGGAGCGTCCGTGGAGGACGTTGAAAGCTTTCCGGTCATCGGATCCATTCCGGAAGGCTTTCACTTCCTCGCCTAGGGGCACCTTTCTGCATTTGCGGTGTAGGAAAGGGTTCACTGGATTCGATCCAAATGCGCGAGGAACCGTACTTTATGATAGAGCTGCCAGACGTCGAGCGAATGATTGATGCCTTCGCCGGTTATGCCACCGGTAAGACCGTTTCCGAAGTGCTGATCGACGACCCCGCGGCGACAGACGTCGATTCGGAGCTGTGTGACTCGCGGGTCAAAGGGCATGCGATTGACTCGATCGTACGCCACGGTAGGTATGTGGTCGTCCGTTTTCGGTCGGAGGTCAGCATGATCTTCCATATGGGCTCCGAAGGCAAGATTTTTCTCGAATCCCAGACGACCCCCCCGGACGAGCATAGCCGGATTCGGTTGCAGTTTGCAGCGGGTCGAGAGTTACGTTACAGCGCTCCGGCCACCGAGGGAGAGATACATCTCGTAGAAGGGGATGACTTCACCGGCCTGGGGACGCTCGAGAAGCTTGGACTCGATCCGTTGAGTGAGGAGTTCACGCCGGATCGTTTCGTTGAACTGGCGCGCAAGAAACCGCGCAGCACACTGAAGGGCATCCTGTTGAACCAGGAAATCGTCGCCGGAATCGGCAACGAGTACGCGGACGAAATCTGTTTCCAGGCTGGTTACCGACCGGATCTCAAGATCAAGAACGTTACGGACGAGCAGCTCTTTCGGACGCACAAGTACATGCGGCGCGTGCTGCGACGGGCCACGCTGCATTGGCGGGCCGCGCACGCTGATCCGGGCTGGCTTATCAATCGCCGGGAACGTGGGAGCGTGTGTCCTCGGTGCACGAACGCCTTGCAGTCCATGAAGTTGAGTGGCCGACGGACATATCTCTGCCCCCGGTGCCAGCGGGCCGCTTGATCAGTTTATCCGGCGGCTCTATTTGCCCACGCAGAAAGTCGAGAAGAGTGCGTCCAGTACGTCGTCGGTGGTGACGACCCCCAGCATTTCCTCGAGTGGAAGCACGGCGTCCTGCAGGTGGGCCGACGCAATTTCCGGAGGATGCCCCGCAGCCCAGGTCTCGCGGAACAGGGTCAACGAATCCCTCGCCTGACGCAGTGACCGCGAGTGCCTCCGGCGGGTGACCAGCGGGACTTCCTCCGCCTCCTGGAG
>CBDUXS010000104.1:0-4865 GCA_965371255.1 uncultured bacterium | reverse complement strand
ATTCTACGAGCGTGTGCTGGGTCTTGAGCTGGTGTCGCGATTCGGTGACCGCGGAGTGGCGCTGCGCTGCGGGCGGGGAGTTCTGCTGCTGTTCAACCCCGACACTACAGAGATCGCCGGCCGTGGTATCCCGCCACACGGTGCACGAGGTGCCGGTCACGTGGCGTTTGCGGTTCCGGGCACGGAACTCGGCCGCTGGCGCGCTCACCTGGCCGATTGCCAGGTACCCATCGAGTCGGAAGTGGAATGGCAGGAGGGAGGCCGGTCCATCTATTTTCGTGACCCTGCCTGCAACAGTGTGGAGCTCGCACCGCCGACGATGTGGGGGTTCGTGGAAACTCCGCCGGCGCCGGCGGACGCTACGGAGAAAACTGACGCATGACTGAAACTGACGCATGACTGAACTCGCGACCCTTGGCGGCGGATGCTTCTGGTGCCTGGAGCCGATCTTCCGGGACTTGCGGGGCGTGCACGAGGTAACCGTGGGCTATGCCGGCGGCCACGTCGAGAATCCGACTTACGAGCAGGTGTGCGGGAAGAACACCGGGCACGCCGAGGTCATCCAGGTCACGTTCGATCCGGCCGAGATCACGTTTCGAGACTTGCTCAACGTGTTCTTCGCCATCCACGATCCAACCACGCCGAACAGGCAGGGCGCCGACATCGGGCCCCAGTATCGGTCGATTGTGCTTGCTCATGACGGAGACCAGGCGTGCGCGGCCGAGGACACGATCGCCGCACTCGATGCATCGGGAGAGTGGGAGAATCCGGTCGTCACGGAGGTCGTTCCGCTGGAGACGTTCTACCGCGCGGAGGTCGGACATCAGGAGTACTACGCGCGGAACCCAAATGCCGGATATTGTCGGCTCATCATCGACCCGAAGGTCGCGAAGTTCCGCAAACAATTCGAGCCGATGCGGAAACAGGTGCCAGAAGCCGACTAATCCGTCTCTGCCTCCGCCTCTGCGTCGGACCTTGCTCGCAATTCCGCTTCCATCAGCCAACAGCGCGCCGACCCCGCGGGAGCCGGAAACTCGGGCGGCGGATCCGTTCGGCAGCGAGACATGACGTCCGGACAGCGGGGCGCGAACGGGCATCCGGGTTCCTGATCATGCGGATCCGGCACCTGCCCCGGAATCGCGGCCAGCGGACCCGGCGGCGCATCCATCCGTGGCAGCGCGCGCAGCAGCCCCTGCGTGTACGGGTGCGAGGGCGTCTCGAACAGGTCCGGAACCCGCCCGCGTTCCACGATCTGGCCGGCGTACATCACCGCCACCCGGTCGGCGACCTGTGATACCACACCGAGGTCGTGACTGATCAACAGCAGCGCCATCCCCAGTTCGCGCTGCAGATCGTCCAGCAGCTCGAGGATCTGGGCCTGGATCGTCACGTCGAGAGCGGTCGTCGGCTCGTCGGCGATCAGCAGGTCGGGCCCGCAGGCGATGGCGATGGCCAGCATGACACGCTGGCGCATCCCGCCGGACAACTGGTGTGGATAGGCATTGTATCGAACGTCGGGCTCGGGAATTCCGACCCGATCCAGCAATTCGACCGCGCGGCGGCGAATTTCGTCGCGCTTCCCCTGCTCGTGTTCTCTGACGGTCTCGGCGACCTGCTCGCCTACACGGAGTACCGGGTTCAGGCTGGTCATGGGCTCCTGGAATACCATCCCGATGCGGTTGCCGCGGAGTTCGCGCAGCCGTGAGGGAGAGGCAGTCAACAGTTCTTCACCACGGAAGCGTACACTGGAGCCCTCGAGGGTCCGGGCTCGCCGCCCGGGCAGCAGGCCCAGGATCGACAGGGCCGTGACCGACTTTCCACACCCTGATTCGCCCACGAGCCCCAGTGTCTCGCCGGGTTCGAGCGAAAAAGAAACTCCTCGAACGGCATGCGCCGTGCCGCGCTCTGTTCGGAATTCGGTATGGAGATCGGTGACCTCGAGTAGCGGAGCCGTCATTCCGCGTGCCTCGGATCCAGAGCATCCCGCAAGCCGTCGCCTACCAGATTGAATGCCATGACGGTGAGCACGATCGCGATGCCCGGGAACGCGGTGATCCACCATGCATCCAGCATGCGGTCACCGCCCGACTGGATGATCGTGCCCCAGGAAGGCGTCGGCGGCTGAATTCCGAATCCCAGGTAGCTCAGGGCCGCCTCCGCCAGGATCGCGTTTCCGATTCCGAGAGTGGCCGCGACGATCACCGGAGTCATTACGTTTGGCAGGATGTGCCGCGTCAGGATCCGCAGCGGGCGGTAGCCGAGCGCCCGGGCAGCCAGCACATACTCGCGTTCGCGCACCGCCAGCACCTGCCCTCGAACGAGCCGCGAGACGCCCATCCACCCGGTCAGCCCCAGCACCGCGATGATCAGGCTGATCGTGGCCCGCGGGAACATGGCCACCACCGTGAGCAGAAGTATCAGCCGCGGGATGCTGAGAAACAGGTCCACGATCCGCATCAATATCGTGTCGACCCATCCTCCGGCGTATCCGGCCACCGCGCCCACGGCCGTGCCGAGCGTGACGGCGATCGCCACAGACAGAAATCCGATCAGCAGCGAGATTCGGGCGCCGAACAGCACGCGGCTCCACAGGTCGCGGCCCAGGTCGTCCGTGCCCATCCAGTGAACGAGGGACGGACCCAGAAGCCGGCGCCCGACGAGATCCGTTTCCGTGGGATTGAATGGGGCGATCAAGGGCGCTGCCAGGGCCAGCACGGCGAGCGCGACGAGCAGACCCAGCCCGACCATCGCCTGTGGGTGGCGACGGAACCGGCGTCGTGCGATCGCGCCCGGAGAGCGAACCGTGACCGGAGCCTGCACCGCGTGCTCAGTCATACCGGATGCGCGGATCGACCGCCGCATACAGGAGGTCGGCAACCAGGTTGCCCGCCACGACGAGGGCTCCGAACAGGAACGTGCTCGCCATGACGACCGGATAGTCGCGTGCGAGAATCGCGTCGTACATCAGCCGGCCCATTCCCGGCCACGAGAACACGACCTCGATCACCACGGATCCACCGATCAACAACGGCAGGAACAGCCCCAGCAGGCTGACGATCGGGATCAGGGCGTTGCGAAGCGCGTGCTTCAGCAGGACCCGCGACTCCCGCAGGCCCTTCGCGCGGGCGGTGCGGATGTAGTCTTGTTGCAGGACCTCCAGCATTTCGCCGCGCATGTAGCGGGCGATGCCGGCTGCCGAGGCGAGCCCGAGCGCGATCACCGGAAGTACGAGGTGTCGAGACACGTCGAGCACCTGCTCGACGGGAGACATGAACACGTGATCTACGGACGTCATGCCGGAGACAGGGAGTCGCAGCACCGCCGGCCACCACGGCGACGAAACCGCCAGGACCAGCATCAGCCCGAGCCAGAATCCCGGCATCGAGTAGATGCCGAGAGTCCCGATCGTGAGCACCGTGTCGGACACACCGTACTGCCTGACCGCCTGGACTGTCCCCACGGCGCAACCGACCACGAATATCACCACCAGCGAGACCGCTCCGAGAAGCAGCGTCTTGGGAAGCGCGTCGGCGATTACGTCGATTACCGGCCGGAATTGCGTATAGCTGTAACCGAAGTCCCCGGTAAGGAATGCCTTTACCCAACTGACGTATTGAATGTGCAACGGTCGATCCAGACCCATCGACACACGCATGCGCTCGAGCACGTCTGGCGGGATGTTGGGGTTGAAATAGGTCGCCGTAGGATCGCCCGGCGCGGCGTGCAGAATGATGAACGTGAGCGTGACGATCCCGAGCAGCAGGGGGATCGCCTGCAGCAGGCGCCGACCGGCGAACCGGAGCAGGGAGAGGCTCATCGGCCGCGGCGGCGGACTACGGCCGCCGGCTGCGCGCGGCCGGTTCCAGCCACCAGTCCGCTACCGAGACCCAGTCGCCCCGGGAGTCCATCACAGCACCGCGCAACTCGACGCGTGCCGCCACGATGTGATCCGCAAAGTAAAGAAACGTATACGGCTGATCCCGGGCCATGATCTCGTTGTAGCGATCCACCAGCCCATCCAGCAAGCCGCGATCGGCTATGAGCTGCATCGAATCGAGTACCGCGTCGAGCGCGGGATTGCAGTAGCTCGTGAATTGAAATGGCTGCTCGATTCTCTCGCATGCCCATAGTTCACGATCATCGAGTGGTACGTCGCGCGACCACCCGATCAGGAGCGCATCGTACCGACGGTCCGGACCGAACACGAGCGGCCCGATCGCGGCCGGCTCACGGATGCCTATCGTCATTCGTATACCGACATCCCGCAGGTTCGCCTGCACCGCCGTGGCAATGTCACGCCACTTGTCCCGTGGCGCGGCAAACAATTCAAACTCGAAGTCTTGACCGTCCCGTTCCAGTATTCCATCCGCATCGGCGTCGCTCCAGCCGGCTGCCGAGAGCGCAGCGCGCGCGGAATCCGGCGAGTATGGGATCGGCATGTCCGAAGCATCGAACGCCCAGTGCCAGGGCCCGACCGGACCCACCGCCACCTCACCGTGACCCTCGAGCATCGCCGCGACCAGCGCATCACGGTCGATCGCCATCGTCAGCGCGCGCCGGACTTCCGCTTCGGCAAACATCGGCCGGCGTGAATTCCAGGCGATGAAATCGTACTCGGGCGCTCCGTACTCGATCAGCTTCAGCGTGGTATCCGCTGCCAGGCGCGGCAATTCCGCCGGTGCCGGCTCCAGCACCATGTCCACGTCACCGTTTCTCAACGCGGCTGTCAACGCGGCATCATCTGAGATCGCCCGGTACACGTAGCGATCCACGTACGGACGGCCGCCGAGTTCCTCGGGGAATTCAGGATTCGCTTCGAATACCCAACGGTCGCCCGGAATTCGCTCGACGAATCGAAACGGCCC
>CBDUXS010000103.1:0-4865 GCA_965371255.1 uncultured bacterium | reverse complement strand
CCGGACTTCCGCGGCGCGCGAGCACGGGATCATCCGCATTCAACACCAGCGTTCCGCCCGCAGCCACCGCACGCGCGATCACAAGCTTGGCGTCCGCCATCTGCTCGATGTCGTGCAGCCCGTACTCGCCCATGTGGTCCACGCCGACGTTGCTGACGAGGACGGCGTCGGCACGGGGAGCGCCGAGTCCGCGGCGCAGCATGCCGCCGCGGGCAGTCTCGAGAATCGCCGCCTCGACCCGGCGGTCGCGCAGCACCGTGCGGGCGCCCCCGGGACCCGAAAAGTCACCGTCGTCCGCGAGTTCGTCGCCGACGATCACGCCGTCCGTGCAAGAGAAGCCGGGCACTCGGCCGGAGGCCCGCACCATCGCGGCCAGCAGGCGCACCGTGGTGGTCTTGCCGTTGGTTCCCGTCACCATGACCAGCGGGACGTCGTGAATCTCATCCCACGGCACGTCATCCGGCTCCGGAAGCGCATCGACGGGCCAGGTACGCGACCCGGTCCCCATTCCGACGGATGCCTCGTCGTCATCAGACAAAAACATCACGCCGTGTTCAGCCGCGGCGTCCCGCAGCGCCAGCAGGGCAGGATTCGCTTCGTCCGCGATTACCGATCGCAGCCGGGCAGCCGCGCCGGACACATCTTCGGCCCGCGCCGCCTCGTTGAGGTCCGCGACCGCCGCATCGAGGGCCCATTCGTTGACTTCGGTGGCGGCATACAGGGCGTCGATCGGCGCGGAGAGCGCGAGGCTTACACCCGTCAGGTGGGATCTGACGAACAACCGTTCACCGAACCATCCGATGGCGTCCAGGATCTCGCGAGCCCGTGTCTCCCAGGCCACGACCAGTGAATCAGAGGAGCCGCCTTCCACCCGCACTTCGAGCACGGCCCCGGGGCCGTCGCTGACCAGATTGGCTCCGGTCAGCCGTCGCGAGTCTTCCAGCGCGAGCTGCATGGCGTCGATCAGTTCTTCAGCTGGCTCTTAGTCATCAATCTCGCGAGCGAGGCGAACTCCCCGCTCGTCGCGGATGAGTTCCTGGCCTTCACCGACGTCGAGATCCGGAAGGTCGGGGAGCGCGGACACTTCGGGCGCTGCCGCACCCGCGGACACCGCTGCGGCGTCCGGTTCGAAATCCACGATCTGGTTCCACGTCCGTTCCAACGAGTCGGCGAACAGCACGACGAGATCACCCGGCTGGGCGCCGCGCAGGGCCGCGTCCACGGCCGCCTGTTCATCGGAGATGCGCTCGATCGCCTGTTCGGCCACGCCGGCGCCTACGAGCGCGCGAGCCAGGATTTCCGGCACTTCGTCCGGCCCCCGGCCGCGCGGATTGTCGTCGCGCCGGCAGATGTAGTGGTCAAACGTGCCCACCGTCACCGTGGCGATCGCCTCGATGTCCTCGTCGCGGCGGTCCCCAGGCGCCGCCAGCACACCGATCTTGCGACCACTGACATCCAGCAGGTTCACGACTTCGCAGATTTTTTCCATCGCCGCGGGATTGTGCGCGTAATCGAGCAACACCTTGAACGGATGCTCGTCGTAGAAGTTGAGCCGTCCCGGCGCCTGGAAAAACGTCGTGTCGAACGTTCGCAGCCCGTGCCGGATGTCCTCCAGCCTCACGCCCCCGCTGAACGCCATCGCCGCCGCGAACATCGCGTTCTGAACATTGTGAAGCGCCTTTCCCTGCACCGTCGCCGGAATCAGGTGCGTCCACAGAAGCGGAATGTGCTGGCCCTTGTCGTAGATCGTAATCATGTGCCCGGCGATTCCCTCTTCTAGCACGATGGCCCGGCCGCCGGCCTGGATATGTTCTCGCACCAGCGAGTGGCGCGGATTCATCGTGGCGTAGCAGACGTTTTCCGCCTGGGCATAGTCCGCCATTTTCAACACCAGCGTGTCGTCGGCGTTGAGCACGACCGTATCCGTTGCGACATCGATCACAACGCGTTTCACTTCGGCAAGCTGCTCCAGCGTGTTGATGTCCCGCAGCCCCAGGTGGTCGGCATCCACGTTGATGCACGCGCTCACGTCGGCCCGGCGGAAACCCAGGCCGGACCGCAGAATGCCGCCTCGCGCCGTCTCGAGCACCGCCACGTCCACGGCCGGATCGCGCAGGATCAGGCGCGCAGACGCGGGGCCCGTCATATCGCCGGCCACCGTCAGCTGGCCGTCCACATACACGCCGTCCGTCGTCGTCATACCCACGGTGGCCCCGGCCAGTTTGTGGATATGGGCCAGCATTCGAACGGTCGTAGTCTTCCCGTTCGTCCCGGTTACCGCGTACAGCGGAATCCGAGCCGGGCTGCCGGACGGAAACAGCATGTCCATCACGGCACCGGCCACGTCTCTGGACTCGCCCTCGCTCGGATGCGCATGCATTCGGAAACCGGGCGCCGCATTCACCTCGCAGATCGCGCCGCCGCGTTTGCAGGACACGGAGATGTCGTCGGTGAGAAAGTCGACTCCGGCTACGTCCAGACCTACAGCGGCCGCCGCCCGCATCGCCATCTCGATGTTGTCCGGGTGCATGAGGTCGGTCACATCGATGGCGGTCCCACCAGTCGACAGGTTGCCGGTCGAGCGCAGATACACGATCTCACCGTCCGGCGGCACCGTTTCCTTCGTATAGTCGAGCAGCGCCAGCAGGCGCTCGGCCTGATAATCGATCTCGATGCGCGTGAGAATCTTCTCGTGGCCGATGCCGCGCCGTGGATCCTTGTTCACCTGCTCGACGAGTTGCTCCACCGTTTGCTTCCCGTCGCCGACCACATGTCCCGGCACACGCTTGGCCGCCGCGACAACCCGGCCGTCCACGACCAGGATCCGGTGGTCGAACCCTGTGATGAACTTCTCGACGATCACGCCGCGCGAGTGCTCGCGGGCCCGGTCAAACGCGATCCGTATGTGCTCGGCGTCATTCAGATTGAGCGACACGCCGCGGCCATGGTTCGCGTTGAATGGCTTTACCACGACCGGATAGCCGATGCGTTCCGCGTTCCGCACGGCGTTCGAGCTGCTGTACACCAGACGCTGCTGAGGCACAGGGAGTCCCAGATCGCCGAGGATTTTGTTCGTCTCTTCCTTGTCCGATGCGACCTCGACGGCGATGTGTGGTGTCTGGCTCGTGATCGTCGCCTGGATACGCTGCTGGTATTTGCCGTGGCCGAGCTGGACGAGGCTGTACTGGTTCAGGCGCAGCCACGGGATGTCGCGCTCTTCGGCCGCGCGAATCAGTGACGCGGTGCTGGGTCCGAACGCCGTCCGCTGCGCGAACAGGATGAACTCTTCTTGCTCCGACGCGAAGTCGAATTCGGCCGGCAGCAGGCCGTCGGTGCGCAGATTTTCGGGCAATAACGACTGGATGAGCTGAATCGCCAGCCGACCGGCTTCCACGCCGACCCGCTCCGCCTCGTACTCGTAGACGATGTCGTACACGCGCGGCTCATCTGTCGAGCGCGTCTTACCGAACGTGATGTCCTGCCCGGCGCCATGCTGCAACTCGATCGCCACGTGTTCCAGAACGTGGCCGATCCACGTGCCCTCGTCCTCGGTGAGCCGGCGAACGAATCCGCCGGGCTCTTGATACGAACAGCCGTGTTCACGGAGGCCGGGGAGCGCTTCGAGCAGGGGATCGATGAAGGCGTCGCCGAGGCGCACGCTGGGCCATTCTTCGAGTTCGCCGATGTCCATCCGCATACGAATGACCCGAAATCTCGCGTAAAGACTCGGGCCGACATAGATGGCTCTTTCGAGGACCTTCATGCGTGCATCGTCACGTGACGAGTGCTTCCGACGGCTTTGGATTCGGCCCCGAATTCGGCTCCGGATTCGGCTCCGGCGCCGACGCGCAGCGCGAGCGTAGATCGTACCGCCAGCCCCTGGTCAGTACGTGCAGCCGTAGACCTACCAGGCAGACGGGATCGTTCTGGTGGGCGGAGTCCATCGACGTGTACTCGACTTCGGACGGGTCTACCAGCGTTACCGATCCACTGCCATCCACTTCGAGAACGTCGTCGGGTCCGATGAACGCGGCGGTGTCTTCGTCCAGGCCCAGCCCGATCGCGAACGGGTTGTAGGCGACGGCCGTCATCAGGCGGCCGATCCGATCACGCTCCCGGAAGTGATGATCGACGATCACGGCGTTCGTCAGCCCGAGGCCGGGGGCCAGCGTCACCATGTTGGCCCGCGGGGAGGACCCTTCACTGCCGAACGCGATCATATGCTCGGACAGGAAGCCGGCACCGGCGGACGTACCCGCGATGTGTGCGCCCCGCATACTGAGTTCCCGCAGCAGGCTGCCGACCTTCGTCCCCCCGATGGTTGTCGAGAGCCGCAACTGATTGCCACCCGTCATGAACACGCCCGTCGAGCTGCCCAGCTCCTCGAGCCAGTCCGTGCTGTCGCAGTCCGCCCGCGTCATGAACGGGAAGTTGCGCACGTGGGCGACGCCGATCTCATCGAACAAACGCTCGTAGGTAGGACCGGTATCGACCATTTCGGATGCCGTCGGGATGATGGCGATTCGCGCCTCTTCCCCGCCGCACATGTGGACGAACCGCGTGAGGATATTCCGGTCACGCAGTTTCTGCTCCGCCCCGCCGATCGGGATGATGAAGCCCCGGCGGACGCCGTCGCGCGTGCGCGCGGAAGAAGCGGTGACTAAAGGGTCATGTATCATTCAACTGTGCCTGTGGCTGATGTCCGGCCCGAAATTGTTTCGGGCGCGCAGAATATCAGCAGGTAGCGGGGGTTCGCTACTTCTCCGGCGTGGATGCGGCTCGTGGGGGGAAGATCGGCGCCCGATCGAAATCGGGCGCCGCCTCAGAAACGGCCCGTCCGATCAGAACAGAAGGCCACCTGTCAG
>CBDUXS010000102.1:0-4915 GCA_965371255.1 uncultured bacterium | reverse complement strand
TATAGACCCTCCGTATTCTCCCGCACGATCACGAGATCGATTTCATCGTACCGGCCGCCGGGCACGATAGTCCGCGCAGGACGTACGTTGGCGAACAGGTCGAAATGCTTGCGCAGGGCCACGTTGATCGATCGGAACCCTTCTCCGATCGGCGTCGTCAAAGGCCCCTTGAGAGCGAGCCTGTTGCGTTCGATCGAGTCGAGTGTCGCCTGAGGCAGCAGATCCAGGCCGGCGTCGCGCGCCGCCAGCCCCGCCAGTTGCCGGTCCCACTCGATGGACACGCCGGCTGCATCCAGCACGCTGAGCACTGCCTCGGTGATTCCAGGTCCGATTCCGTCACCGGGAATCAAGGTGATGGTG
Source organism: uncultured bacterium (assembly GCA_965371255.1). GTDB lineage: Bacteria > Gemmatimonadota > Gemmatimonadetes > Palauibacterales > Palauibacteraceae > JARFPW01. Next base: position 4,555 of record CBDUXS010000102.1, on the reverse strand, counting down.
TGGGTCATTAGAAGCCTGTTGAAGAACTGGAGCGAGTCACGTAGCGGGCACTGTATTCGAATTCCGTATTGTCTTCCCCATACTCGATAAGGGCCACCATCGTGCCCGGCCGATTCGTCCCCTCGAGGCGGGCACGGCCGGAGACGTTGATCGCCCGCTTCCAGGTCACGCTGTTGAGTTGCGATCGCTGGAGCAGAGCCCTGGCAATCAGACGATCGCGACCATCGCTGGTTGTAACGCGCACACCGCCCACACCACCATAGTCGTCGAATATGGATTGGGTTTGCGGCGTGAACAGGTAAATGTAGGGCCCCGCCTTCGCCCAGGTAGGGCCGCCCCGCCTGAGCTGTTCGGGACTCTGGGTGACGTGGACCTCGACGACGTTTCCGTTGAGGGTCAATTCAATACGTGGCCCGAACGTCCCCTCGAGATCCGACGGCCCGGGGAGCAACGATTCGGCAGTCGGCGCGCAGCCGGCTATTCCGACGAGCACCACGCCGACGACCGACATCCCGAGGAGCAACGTGCACACGGCTCTCATTATTCCGTGATTTCCCGTGCGATGACCGTGGCCAGGCTGGCCAGCAGAGCTCCCGAGTCCGGACACACCGCGCCGCCGCTGACCGTGCCATGCCACATTACGGCGCTCCGGCGGATGTCGATCAACGCGATGAGCAACCCGGCACGTCGTGGTTCGACATCGTCAGGGCAGGTCAGTTCGTCGACGGGATCTTTTTCACCCTCGGGGACTCGCTCTACGCGGAGCAGCAGCGGCAGCATCAGAAAGCGCGTACCGAACAGTGCCGCCAGCGTACGCAGTTCCCCGTGCAGCGGCTCGTAAATCTGATCGCGCGCATCAGGGCGTTTGATGAGGCCCTGATAGGCCAGGCGGTCAGGGTTCACGGCCAGGATGGGGTTGCGTTTCAAGCTACGCCGCAGGGCTGACGGCAGGGCCCAGTTCTCCGCGCCACGGCGATCCGCCAGCGCGAATTCCAGTTCCGCATCCATCGCGCGAAGCGCTTCTTCCGCCGTAGCCGCATCGGCAGGCCAGGCTCCTCCCGGCAGCGGTTCCACCGCCTGCACCGGTAGTACGACCACTGGTGTGCCAAATGGAAAGCCTACGCGGGAGTCCTGCGCGGCTGCCGGAGCCACGCCGAGAATCTGGAGGGCCACCAGGCCGGTGACCATGCGCTTCGTCAATTCTCCTCGCTCTTCTTACGTGGAAGATTCTCATCCAGCATGGCCCGCAACCCGCGGACATCGTCCGTGATGATCCCGTCCACATGCCAGGTGGCGAGCCGTCTCGCTTCCGCCGGATCATTGATCGTCCAGACCTGAACGGACCGGCCGGAATCGTGTACACGCCGGACCAGCTCTTGTGTCACGATCGGGATGCCCCAGCGCCGCATCGGCGTATGCACCACCTCAGGAACCTGTCGCTCGGCCGCCCGATTCATCCAGCGGCGGTCCAGCGCCAGGCGCAGCGCCTGCCGGGTGGACGTCGCCCGCCGTCCCTCGTACGCGGTGAATGCCTCGGTCCCAGTTCCGTCCTCAAAATAAAGAATTGTCCGCTCGACCCGATCAAACTCGCGAATCAAACCTACCACGTCGTCCGCCACCGCCAGATCTTTCACGTCGACCGTGATCTCGACGTCCGGGAACCGGGCAAACACATCACGCAACTCGGGCACCGCGGAAGGTTGCGGAAGCCGCGGAATTGACGGATCCGAAGCCGCGCCCAGGTTCGCCTCGCGGATTTCGGCCATCGTAAGCCACGCGACCTCTCCCTGCCTGTCGGTCGTCCGATCCAGAGAGGCGTCATGAATCACGACCAGTACGCCGTCCGCCGACCGTCGCACGTCGAGTTCGATCGCATCGGCACCGAGCTGCATCCCGAGTTCCAGCGCAGGAATGGAGTTTTCCGGCGCCTCCGCCGACGCGCCCCGGTGGGCGATGACTCGGCTCACGAACCCGGTGGGCCAATCACCCCTTCGATCTCATCCGCGGTCAGCGTATGATCGCTTCGCTTGGCCAGGTCGAACACGGACCGGGCGAGGTCATCGTTCGACCCGTCGTAGCCGTGCGAATTTAGCCAGAAGCGCACGTTGCTCATTCCACTCACCGGAGAGACTTCGATCACCTGCTCACAACCGACCATCGAGGCGGGAACGCCGCTGTACACACAATCGACGAGCCAGTCGTCGCCCAGTTCGATGGCCTTGATGATCGCCGACGCATGCACGCCAGTGCCCGTCCGGAACGCATCCCGGCCCACTACGGGATACGCATGGGGTATCTCGAGCCCGCACATCTCCGCGGCAAGGCGGCAGTAGTCCGGCAGCACCGTGAGGTCATGATCGTGCATGCCGAGCAGGCAAAGGTTTACGAGCAGCAGATCCATCTCCGTATTGCCGACCCGCTCACCAATGCCGAGCGCCGTACCGTGCACCCGATCGACACCTTCCTCGATCGCCGCCAGCGCGTTGGGCATCCCGAGGCCGCGATCCCGATGGCCGTGCCAATCGATCTTCACGTTCTCGCCCGACTCGGCCACAATGCCCTTTGCGAAGCTCACGAGCTTCCTCACACCGAACGGCGTGGCGTGGCCCACCGTGTCCGCGAGACAAATGCGGCGGGCGCCAGCCTCGATCGCCGCCGTGTACAGCGTCTCGAGCGTTTCGGGCTGTGAGCGTGTCGTGTCCTCCGTCACGTACATGACGTCGAGGCCTTCCCCGACCGCGAACCGGACGGCTTCCGTAGTGGAGCGCAGGAGCATGTCGTCATCCCAGCCCTCGGCGTACTTGCGGATCGGCGAACTGCCGATGAACGCCCCGACCTCCAGGCGAAGACCCGTTTGCTGCGAGAGCTGCACGATCGGCTCGATGTCGGCGATGACCGTGCGAGCCGCGCAGTTCGCGGCGATCGGCAAGTCGTTGTCCGCGATTTCACGGGCCAGCGCCAGGCACGACTCGAAGGCGCGGGGGCCGGCACCGGGTAAACCGATGTCCGCGGCATGAATGCCAAGCTCGACCATCCGGTGGAGTAACTCGATTTTCCGATCGATCGGCGGATCGAGGACCGACGGGTTCTGCAGGCCGTCCCGCAGTGTTTCGTCGTCGAGCTCGACCGACAGGTCTCCGTAGTCGAAGCTGCCGGGAAGCCGGTTCCAGTCGTGAATCAGCTTACTTGACTCCGCCTGCGGGCTCGTGTCCACGATCAGTCGGCTCGAATGGTCGTGTGGTCGCCAATCGATGCGCTGCCGCGCAGGCCACTCGCTTCCACGTGATCGCCGATCAGCGAGTGCTGAAGGTCGCAGTCCTCCAGCAGCGTGTTTTCTCCTACGATGCAGTGGCTGAGGCGCGTGCTGCGGATCGTCGAGCCGCGCCCGATACTCACGTTCGGCCCGATCGTCGCCGCCTCGAACTCCACGTCGTCACCGATGCACACCTCGCCCGTGACTGCGACATCCGCACCGCTCTCCGGTGGCCGATCCCCGCCACTACCCAGGATGCGGTGATTCGTGTCGAGCAACGTCTCCTGCTTTCCGCAGTCCCACCACTCCGTGACTTCTGCCGTGAGGATGCGCGATCCATGATCCACCATGTACTGAAAAGCGTCGGTGAGAAAGTACTCGCCGAGGTGGAGAGGCTGAGCCATCACATGATCGATTCCTTCGAACATCAGCTCATGATCACGCAGGTAATACAGTCCGATGTTGGCGAGCCGGGAGATCGGTTCCGAAGGCTTCTCGACGATCCGGCGCATGAGCCCTTCATCGTCCTGCACGATGACGCCGAACCGCTGGTAATCTTCGACTTCCTTCGCCCAGATGATTCCATCGACGTCCTGCCGCGTCTGGATCAAGCCGAGATCCGCCTCGAACAGCGTATCGACGAATACGATCAGCACCGGACCGGATACGTGGGGGCGTGCCAGGCGGATCGCGTCAGCCGTACCCAACTGCTCGTGCTGCTCGACGGGAATGAACCCCAAATCCGGGTGATGCGCGGATAGATGCGCTTCGATGTGGCCCGAGAGATGGCCCATGATTCCGATGATCTCGTCGACTCCGGCCGCGGCGAGAAGATCCAGCACCCGGTCGAGGACCGGCCGGTTGCCGACTCGCAACAACGGCTTGGGTCGCGTGTTCGTATGTGGCCGCAGACGCGTGCCTTTGCCGGCCAGCGGGAGTATGGCTTGCATGGACTACTCGCAGGAGTTCAGATGATGGGACGTCCGTCGGCAACGTACCGGGGCCCTCGAACCCGGGCAACCGACACGAACGGCCATACGCCGCATGGTGTTTGGTCGAACCCAACGGCAGGAATCAGGGTTCCGCGATGGTCGAACAGTCACGCACACGATCACAGGACGACGGCCGACCGCAGGTCATCGATACGCGTGCGCCCGCAGGACCCGAAGGAAGGACCTACGCCGCTCCGTTCGCCGACGTGTGGGACCTCATCGACGTCGAAATCCGGGCCCGTCGCAGCTGGGAACTGGTGCACGCCGACGAAGAACGCGGGCTGTTCACCATCGTCTGCCGGTGCCTCGT
>CBDUXS010000101.1:0-5030 GCA_965371255.1 uncultured bacterium | reverse complement strand
AAACGGGTTCCTCGTGGCTTCGAATAACCTCTGCTCCATGATCACGGTCGTATCGATCAGCGCGTAGATCGCCGGATCAGACAGATCCACCGCCTGCCGCTGGCGCAGGAAACGCTCGGTCCTGATGTCGCCCTCGGAGAGACGGAATCGACCCGTCAGTTCGGGATTCTGGTAGCTGCCGACGAGTTTTCCCCGCCCGTCGAGCCGTAAGCTGGCGGTGCGACGATCCAAACCCCGGAAGCTTTCTGCGCTTAGATCCAGATTCAGCCCTATGTCGCTGAGCTTCACGAGGCTCAGTGTGCCCTTCACTTTGGCAGAACCCCCGGCGGACGATCGGATGCTGAGGGTGTCGATTCTCGCCATCGTGTCTGCAAACACGATCCGACCCTCGATGCCTTCGAGCCGAATGCCGAGTTTCGGAACGAACATCTCCGTTCGGTGAATCTGTGTGTCACCGTTGAACAGGAGCGCCGAGGGGTCCCCCGTGACCTCGACCCGGCCCCGCGCATAGCCGCTGACGTCTCGAATCGTGGAAAAGCCGAGGCCCACAGCATCGAGCGGCATGCTGTCGACGACGACGGTGAAGTTCAGCGGATCTTTCAGCAGGCGCCGCTCAACCTGCCGCATCGAAAGATCAGTCCGCAGAAAACCATCGAGACGGCCCAGTTCCAGTCCACGGGCGGACACAGCCAGCGCAACCGCAAGACGGCGACCCGAGTAGCTGAAGTCACCGGCAAGACCGTCATAGCTGATTCCTTCGATGGACGGGCCTGAAATATCCAGATGCGCGTCCCACAACGGAGCCTCGGCCGTGCCGCGCACGCTCGCGCCGAATGTGAGTTCACCCGCCAGGTCGTGCGGGTTGCCGACGAGCTGGAGGAGATTCTCGAGACGTATTCCCCGCACCGCTACGTCCAGACGGGCGGGCCCCGAATCGGGAACCACTCCGTCCAGCTGCACGAGCGCCCCCCCGTCCCCGAACAGCGACACGCCGGCGGCGGAGAAACCCTGCTTTCCAAACTTGATCGACGCGGCATCTCTCAGCGCGAGTGTCCGCTGCCCTAGCTGGAGGTCGAATTGGTCGACCCGCATACGTTTCGCCTCCTCGGTCCAGTCGAGGGAGGTCTTCATGTCCAGCGAGATTGTCGTGTCGCGTAACGCGCTCAGCTCGAGACTGCTCCGGGCCGCGTTCTGGCGCACCCACCGAATACGCAGCTGATTGAGGAATACGCCGAATACCGTCGCGTTCTCGGCCTCCGCGCGGACGGCGATCGTAGCCAGGTCGCGCGGATCGGGAACATCGACCGTGAGCTGAAGCGAATCGGCCCGATGTCCTCCGAATTCGAGCGATTGTGCGTTCACTCGACCACCGAACGAGAACTGTTCGACGTTTCCGTACAGCACACCTCGCGCGGTCGCTGATCCTGCCAGTGTATCCGGTGAGGCCTGGGCGGCTGCCCCTGGCTCCGGCCTGCCGTTCCGCGGTTGGTCGTCCGACACATCGAATTCGGCGAACAGGTCGCTGACATCATCCAGCGTGCGAGCCGGATTGCGCCCGGGAATAATCCAGTCGTTCCAGGTGGAAAGGTCAGGCATGCCCACATCAAGAATCAGTGAACCGCTGGTCTCAGACGTCAGACCGAACGACCCTCGTCCGTTGACCACACCGGCGGACGTGCGGACAGCGAAGGTATCGGCGACCGCCAGACCCTTCGACATCGTGAACCGGATCAGGCTTGTGTCCACCCGGGCGCCCTCGAACAGCGAGGGAAGGATCACGAGGTCGAACCGGGCCCGGAGCGTGGCTGGATCCGTCCCGATTCCTACGATTCGTCCTTCGACGGCGAGGCTGGTCTCCGGGCCGTCTTCGATCCACTGACTCAGTTGCAGATCACGCGCCAGGAGCCGCGCATTGTAGGTCTGCTCTTCGGACTCGAGGTCGAATCGGCCGTCGAAGTTCAGTAATCCGCGCGGCGTTCGCAGGTCGGCGATGATTCGCAGATCGTCCAGGTGTCCCTGAGCTGACATGGGTCCGCGGACCTCTCCCAGGAGATTTACTCCGGGCAGCCAGGGCCGCATGGCCCGCACGGCCAGCGGCTGAAGATCGAACCGGACGTCCAGCATCGAGCGACCCGGTGCCGACAGATCGATGGTGCCGCTGCCGGACAACGAAGACACGGACCCGTCTTGATCTCGGTGATTCGTGTCGAGCGTGAACGCGACCCGCCCGCCCGCCGTCCCGTCGAGTGTTGCCGTACCCGTCGCCCGGCCCCCGAAACGCGCTTCGAGCCCGACCGCGCGTGTCCAACGGGGCTCGAACTCTCGCATATCCAGCGACAGCGCGCGCATGAGCCGGGGTTCGACGAGGGCGAGTCCCCCATTCACTCCCAGATACGACACGGCAACTGTATCCGCGGCCGGAAGGTCCCGGAGCTCAAGGTCCGCGGTCATATCGAACAGTGTAATGGGACCCGACCCACTGACAGGACCGGACACGAGTCCGTCTATCAGCGACTCGCGACCCAGTAATTCGTCCACCATCGCCAGGCGCACCGGACGCAGATCGAGGTCGAGGCTCGCAAATCGAGGCGGATCTTCCAGGTGCAACTCGAATTCCCCGGTAATGCGGGACTCGTCGATTCGAACAGCTCCATCGGTAATCTCGGTGACGATGACCGCATCGGGTCGGGTGTACAGGTGCAGATCGGCCGGACCGCCGCCATGGGTCGGTATCGGAACGGGCAGCCACTGCAGGTCTTCGAAGCCGAGCGGGTCCGCCTCGAGCTCAAATGCGAACGCCACCGGACTCCTCGGCAGCACCCAACCACTGCCCCGGAACGAGCTCGTCGGGGTCTCCAGTCGGTCGATCCGGATTTCGATGGAATCGCGGAATGTCGCGACACCGTTGAATCGCTCGATGTCCAGGATCTGCGTTACGACAGCCGCCCGCGTCCGGAGGCCTTCCATCTCGATGCGAAGCGGCCTCAAGGGATCGGTGATGCGTACGAGCGGGAACAGACCGGACAGGGAGTCGAGACGAATGACCCGCTCGAAAACGTCCGGGCCCGCTTCCTCCACCCGCCACAAAGCCTCCCCGCTCAGGCCGGCTCGGACGCGCGCGGTCCGGGCCGTTCCCGTGAGGTCCGCGCCCCATGGCGTTCGCACCTCGATGATCCCCTCCCGCACCGCAAGGTCCGTCAGCAGCACCCGCGTGTTGCTGGGCCCGGAATCGTCGTCGCGCGCAAAAATGCGATTGTAGTTCCAGACTCCATCCGCGTCCTGGTGGAGCAGCAACCTGGCCCGGCCCACACTCACCGCCCGAAACCGGTAGGTCCCCGACAGCAGACTCAGCAGGTTGTACTCCATGCGTACGCTGTCGAGAACGACGAACTCCTCACCTGCCGCATCCCTGATTACGAACCTGTCGAGCAGCACGTTGGACAGCAGGTTACCGCCGAGGATCGGTCCGAAATCCGCATCGCCGTGGACAAGTCGATCGAGCTCGCTCTCCACGTAAGACGCCACGGCCCGGCGTCCTACGACTGTCTGGGTCAACAGGATGGACCCCGCGGCGAGAGACAGCGACGCGACTCCGACGAGCGTCAGCAGCAGCCGTGCCCCCACCGTAAGTCCTCGACGGACTGGACCGAGGACGGGAGGACCTTCCGATCCAAAATCCTCCGGCAGGATCATCTCAGAACGCTTCACCGATCGAGACCTGAACCTGAAGCCGCCGCGCGAATTCGGTAAGCAGACTCGGATTGTCGAACGTGAACGGGTCGAAACGAACGGTGCGATTCAACTCCTGGATGTCTCCCCCTTCGAGTACAGCCACGACGGGTCGGTCGGATGGCCCGGATGGATCGTACCCCAGATCCAGGCGAAGCGGGCCAATCGGGCTCCGGAAGCGCACGCCGACGCCTGGCGTCGTTACGAAGTCACTGCGGTCGCCCAGGCTACGCCACACTTGCCCGACGTCCACGAAGCCGACCACGGTCCACCGTTCTCCGACCTCCGCACGGAGCTCGAGACTTCCCTCCAGGACAGCGTTTCCACCCGCCGGTCGCTCGTCAAATTCCCTGGCGTCCAATCCGTCCACACATGCATCCAGGTCCTGATCAGGACAGTCATCGGCTGCGTTAACAACGAGTACCGTGGGACCCAGCAGGTTGGCTCCGAAGCCTCGAACGCTTTCCGCCCCCCCTGCGAAGAATCTTTTCCTTGGATGGATGATTTCTTCGGTGGTGCCGGCTGTCCCAAACGTCTGCGAGTTCAGCGCGTTGATCGCACCGAAACGAACGTGGCTCGCCAGCACGGTCGATCTCGTGAATCGCCGGAAAACGGCACCTTCGAGCGACGCACGGACGTATCGGTAGTCGGACCCGGTAACCTTCCCGGCATGCTCGAGATCAGCCGCCACATAGAATCCACGCGTCGGCGAAAACCGGCCGTCGGTCCGGTCCAGGGCCCACAGCAATCCAAGCGGCGACAGCCAGCGGCGCTTCGACAACACGCCGATGTCGTCGGGGTCGCAGAATCCGAAGTTCACGCAGAAGTAAATGTCCGCCGATTGCTCGCCGAACGATGTGAGCTCCGGGCTCACGGACGCGGTGATCGCCATGCTCGGCGTGAACCGATGCGTGAACGCCAGTTCGCCGCCTGTGCTCGTGCGCACGAACAGGTCCGGCACGGTCTCTTCTTCGGCGTAGATCGTGAAGCGCAGCGAATTCTGGCCGCCGCGGAACACCGGCTGCTCGAATGCGACCTCCGCGCGGAAGTTGAGGTCCTGAAACACCTCTTCCGGACTGACATCCGTGCACGGAAACCTGCCCTGGAGCTGATCGGCAAACAGGTTGGATATCCGCGTGGTCAAGCGCAGGACGCGCCCCTGTCCGAGGAAATTCCGGTTCGTGAGCTGCGCCCGGACTTGCCCGCACTCGTCCGTTTCCATGCCGACTCCGAGGCTCACGGAGCGCTTGGGAGCCGGTGCCACCTGGATGCGCAGGTCGATGAGCGTATCCGTATCCGTG
>CBDUXS010000100.1:0-5074 GCA_965371255.1 uncultured bacterium | reverse complement strand
GGATGAGCGCCGTCTCAACGGTGGGTCTGCTGCTTGGACCGGAGTTGGAAGCTGTGGCCACCGGGGCCGGGGAAGATCCCTCGCTCACTGAGATAAGCGGCCTGTCGGTCCGGGTTTCGGTGAGAGACTTCGCCGGGAGCCCGGCTGATACCGCAACCAGGGTCCGCAGCCTGTTCGAGCACGGTGTCGATACCCTGTTTGTCGTCGACACGGCAGTAGTCGTCCGGCCGGAATGGGCCGCAGGCGGCGGCCGGTTTGCGGTCGTCGCGGATCATCTGAACCTCACGGGTGGCAATCCGCTCGTTGGCCCGAACGACTCTCAGTGGGGGCCTCGTTTTCCTGACCTCACAGACGCATGGGATCCCGCGCTTCGCGCCATCCTGCGTCAGGCTGCTCTGGATCGAGGATTCGACTTGCGCGAAGGCGTCGTTGCCGGACTGCCCGGGTCGGCTCGCACGACCGCAGAGTTGGGCATGCTTCGGATGCTCGGCGCGGACATGGCGAGTGCGGGCTTCGTGGCGGAAGCGATTACTGGCCGGCATGCGGGACGTCGGATGGCGGGACTCGCCGTGCTGTACGCGGGAACGGACCGGTCGGGCGACCTCGCGGATCTGGTGAGGCTCCTCGGCTTTCTGGTCCCGGCCCTGGCAGAAGCCGACGCCCCCGAATGAGCTACCGAAGTCTGCCTGAAACGGTGGGAGCCCTGGAAGAGGAAATCCTGAGTCGGTGGCGCGACGAGGGCACATTTCAGCGCAGCCTGGAGCGCCGGGAAGGAGAGCCGGAGTTCGTCTTCTATGAAGGCCCGCCGACGGCCAACGGCAAACCGGGTGTCCACCACGTCATGGCCCGGACGATCAAGGATACGATCGCGCGATATCGGGCGATGACCGGGCGCCACGTGACGCGGATTGCCGGCTGGGACACGCACGGTCTTCCTGTCGAAATCGAGGCGGAAAAGCAACTCGGAATCTCGGGCAAGCCCGACATCGACCGGCTGGGAATTGCCGAATTCAACGCGGCCTGTCGCGAAAACGTGTTCACCTACAAGGATGACTGGGAGCAACTGTCAGCACGGATCGGCTACTGGCTCGACTACGACCGGCCGTATGTGACGTGCTCGCCCGAGTACATCGAATCGGTGTGGTGGGCACTCGCTGAAATCGACCGCAAAGGACTCCTGTACCTGGGATACAAAGTTCTTCCGTACTGCCCCCGCTGCGGGACGGGCCTGTCGAGCCACGAGGTGGCCCAGGGGTATGCTGACCGGACGGACCCGGCGATCACCGTACGGTTACCTGTTTCGGGCGACGCGGGTCGCTACCTGCTTGTCTGGACCACGACCCCGTGGACACTCGTCTCGAACGTGGCTGTGGCGTTTGGTCCCGAGCTCGACTACGTGGAAGTCGCGCACGACGGCGATCGTTACATCCTTGCCAGGTCGCGCGTCGAGGCCGTGTTCGGAGCCGATGCCGATATTCGTGCGGAAGTCTCGGCGATGGAGTTGGAGGGCCTGGAGTATGATCGGCCGCTGCCATTGGTCCCGTCGTATCCTGCCACGCGGGGTCGGCCGCTGCCGGCGAAGTTCGTCAGCGACGCCGACGGTACTGGTCTCGTGCACATCGCGCCCGCATTCGGCGCCGACGATTTTGCTCTCGGGCAGGAAGCGGGGCTTCCCGTTGTTCGCCCGGTCGACGACGCGGGTCGATTTCTCCCGGAGGTGGAGGAAGTCGGAGGCGTACCGGTCAAGGATGCGGATGTGCGATTGCAGGAACTTCTTGAACAGCGGGGCCTGCTATTTCACCGCGGACAGGTCAACCATTCCTATCCCCACTGTTGGCGCTGCCACACGCCGCTCATCTATATGGCTCGAGACTCCTGGTACGTACGCACGACGGCGGTGCGAGAACGGATGCTGGCCGAGAACGCTTCCATCTGCTGGCATCCGCCAGAGATCGGCGCGGGCCGCATGGGTGAGTGGTTGGAGCACAATATCGACTGGGCGATCTCGCGCGACCGCTACTGGGGCACCCCACTCCCGATCTGGCTGTGTGATACTTGCGACGCCCGAGAAATTCTTGGTTCGTACGAAGCGCTCAGTGATCGGGTAGGCGGACTACCCGACGGCTTCGACCCTCACAGACCCGAAATCGACGAGTATACCTGGGACTGCTCCGCCGAAGGCTGTGCCGGTCGACTGGTTCGAGTGACGCAAGTGCTGGATGCCTGGTTCGATTCGGGATCCATGCCGTTTGCCCAGTGGCATTACCCGTTTGAAAATCGGGAGCAATTCGAGTCGCATTTTCCAGCAGATGCGATCGCCGAGGGCGTCGACCAGACACGTGGCTGGTTTTACTCGTTGCTCGCGCTGTCGACGATTCTATTCGACCGCAGCGCGTATCGGCACGTACTGGTCAACGATCTCATCCTCGATCGGTCTGGTCAGAAGATGTCGAAATCGCGCGGCAACGTGGTCGATCCGTGGGAGACGATTGACGAACATGGTGCCGACGTGCTGCGGTTCTATTTTCTGGTCTCGAGCAATCCCTGGCTGCCGAAGCGATGGGACGGAAGCGCCCTGAATGAGACGAACCGGAAGCTGTTTGATACGTTGCGGAGCACCTATCGATTCTTTGCCCTCTACGCGAGCCTCGAGGAGTGGCACCATGCCTCTGACGAGGCGCGGGAACCAGCCGACCGGCGCCCCATCGATCGCTGGTTGCTGAGCCGAACGGACACGGTGGCCGCCGAAGTGGCGGAGGCGTTTGAGGCGTACGATCTGACAGGAGCCGCCCGCCGGATTTCCGCCTTCGTGCAGGACGACCTTTCGAACTGGTACGTGCGAACCACGCGGGACCGGTTCTGGGCTACGCGACCCGAATCGTCAGTCGCCCTCGCGACATCGGATGCGTTCGCTACCCTGCATCACGCTCTCGTTACCACGGCCCGTCTGCTGGCGCCGATTGCTCCGTTTCTCTCCGACTGGATGCATCGGGAGCTGACCGGGGAGTCCGTTCACGTGAGCCGTTTTCCCGATAGGTTCGACGCGCGAGACGCCGACCTCGAATCAGGCATGGAAGATGTGCGGCGGCTGACGACACTTGGACGGGCGGCGCGCGAGGAGGCCAGCCTGCGTGTGCGCCAGCCGCTACGAGAGCTTCAAGCCGTGTTGCCGGAGGGCCGCGTACTGGACGAATCGCTCGTCAGCCTCCTGAAGACCGAGCTCAATGTGAAGAACGTTGTATTCCCTGGGGCCGACGACAATATTGTGCGGCTGTCCGCGAAGCCGGATTTTGGTGCCCTCGGGCCACGCTTCGGATCAGATACGCCGGTTGTCGCTCGAGCCATCGCGGAAATGGACGCTGAGCGCGTACGGCTTCTTCGTGATGGAGAGCGGCTCGACTTGGAACTGAATGGTCTGAGCGCGGTGATCGGTCCGGGTGACGTCACGATCATCGAGAAAGCAGCCGGGGATCTGGTCGTCCATGCGGAGGATGGCTACGTAGCGGGCCTCGTGACGGCGCTTGATGACGCGCTGCTGTCCGAGGGCCGGGCGCGGGAGATCGTCAACCGAGTGCAGCGACTGCGCCGGGAGTCGGGTTTCGCGGTCAGTGACCGAATCGGCCTGGCTATCGCCGGTCCGATTGCAATCGAACGGGCGGTTAACGAGCATGCGGATCACATTGGCGGTGAGACCCTGGCGGTTTCGCTCGCGGTCGGCGCAGATGCGGTGGCCGGGTTCGCGAGTATTCATGTAGTGGATATCGAAAACGAGACGGTCCGCATCGGCCTGGCGGTAACGAACGCTGGCGCCGGGACGGCTCACCGTCCGGACGAACGTAACGGAGTCGACGCGAAGGGCATGGCATGAATAAGAAGGACCTCAAATATATCGAGGAACGCTTGCTTTCGATGCGGGCCCGCGCCCTGAAGGATCTTGGTCACTACGACGAGGCCCTCAGCAAGGTCGCACCGGGTGCTGAGGGCGAGACTTCGGCGTACAGTTTCCACATGGCGGATCAGGGAACCGACGCCATGGAGCGTGAGAAGGCATTCCTGTTCGCGAGCAAGGAAGGCCGCTATCTGTACCACCTCGATGAGGCCCTGCGGCGAATTTACAAGTCCCCGAAAACATTCGGCGTATGTGAGGAGTGTACCAACAAAATCACATTCGAACGTCTTGATGCGCTCCCCCATACCAGGCTCTGCATCGGATGCAAGGAGCGTGAGGAAACGGGTGTTTCCGAGTGACGATCCGGTGGGCGCGGCGAGCATAAGCGTTGTGGGAGTCAACAAGGGGCGTCTGTTTTCCGGCATCATCGGCGTAACGCTCGTGCTTGATGTTCTGACCAAGCAGTGGGTCGTCACCTCACTAGTTCTGCACGAGATCCGTCCGGTGCTGGGCGATGTTTTACGGCTCACGTACACCCACAATCCCGGTGCGGCGTTCGGCATCAACATCGGCGAGCACTCGCGGATATTCTTTCTCTTGCTGTCGCTCGTCGCTCTCGTAGTTCTCGCCTTGATGTACCGCTCCACGCCACAGCGTGATGTGCTGCGGCTCGCAGCGGTGGCTCTTGTTTGCGGCGGCGCGGCCGGCAACATCATCGATCGGTTGCGATACGCGGAAGGCGTCGTGGACTTCATTGACATTGGATTCGGAGCGCATCGGTTCTGGATTTTCAACGTAGCGGACTCGGCTGTGAGCGTCGGTGCGGTCCTTCTCCTGATCTCCTTCTACCTGGAGGAGAAACGTGACCGGCGGACAGCGGTCGCCTGAGCGACTTCGGATCGACGTCGATGCGGATCTGGACGATCGTTTGGATGCCGTTTTATCCGCTCGAACTCGCCTCAGCAGATCGCGTATTACGGCGTTGATCGAAGCGGGCGCGGTCGAAGTGAACGGGCGGCGCGTTCGGAAGAGCTATCGTCCCCGCGCCGGCGATACGATTCGAGTCATCCTGCCGCCGTCTCCTCCGGTCGAGTTGATTGCCGAAGATATCCCGATCAACATCGTCTACGAGGACGAACATCTCGTGGTCGTAGACAAGCCGGCGGGGCTCGTCGTGCATCCGGC
>CBDUXS010000099.1:0-5130 GCA_965371255.1 uncultured bacterium | reverse complement strand
GCGAACCATGGAACTCATCAGCTCAGGTGTCCCGTCGCACAAAACGGGTGCGGCTGTCTCGATCCCATTGAGCCAGGGCTCGGAGTTGGTCTCGATATCGTAGAGCTCTACGTAGGCGGAGGCTTCGAGCAGAGCCTGCGGACCTCGATCGGCGCCCTTGCGCCAGCTACTCGTGAGATCATACGGCACGGGAATGATGACCGCGGCACCGAACTCTGTCTCGGGATCGGAGCCCGACCCTTTTCCTCTGCCGATCCACACGTCGTCACCAAGGAACATGGACATCAACAGTCTTCCTCCTCGCAGACCGTCACCAGACTCCGTTGCACCGCAAGCTCGAGGTGTGGGTAGCCTGCGTCCAGCGCGGTCGCAGCGGGCCGGCGGTTGGCGCCGTATTCTACCGTCCGGCACCAGACCAACGATCACGCCGGTGAAGCTAAACGAGTCGACGCGGATACTGGAGTATGACGGCCTCTACCCTTTACTTGATAGTCGGATATGTGGGTTCGGCGCTCGTGGTGACCTCGCTGTCCATGCGATCCATCATGAAGCTGCGACTGGTGGGCCTGGCCGGGGCAGTCGTTTTCACGGTGTACGGAGTCCTGATTGGCGCCTGGCCCGTCGTGCTCACTAACATCGTCATCGTCATCATCCATCTGCACTTCCTGCGCGAGATCCTCACCGCCAGGGAATACTTCCGCGTTCTGGAGGTCCGACAGGAATCGCTGTACCTGAAGTATTTTCTCGAGTCCCACGCCGACGAGATTGAAGCGATCTGGCCGCACTTCTCGTTCCAGCCCTCCGAGCGATACCTGACCCTGTTCATTCTCCGCGACCTGGTTCCGGCCGGCCTGTTCATCGCCGAGATTCAGGATGACGAGACGGTTTGTCTGGAACTCGATTTTGCGATCCCCGGCTACCGGGACTTCAAGATCGGCAAGTACCTGTATGAAAAGGGCATGCTGTACGAACGAGGCTTCCGTCGAGTGATCGTCAGAATTGGCAGCGACCCGACGCGTGCGTATCTCCGGCGACTGGGATTCCGGCCCGACACCCATTCCGGGCGCGCCGAAGTCCTCACGAGGACGCTGAAACCGGTCAGCTGACCTTTCGCGGGCTGACGCATCGGCGAATTCTCCTACGCCTCCATCTCCAGATACGTATAGCCGCTCAGCGCGGACTCGAAGAACCGGACCAGTACGCGGCTCTCGGGCAGCGTCATGCGGCCTTCGCGGACCGAGGTTTCGCAGTCCTTGACGAGACGCGGCACGATCCGGTCCACGTCGTAGCGCATGTACCCGAGAACGTCACGCGCCGAGTCGCCCTTCACGGTCTCCTCGATCCACCAGCCGCCCTCCTCGTGAAGCCGAACATGAACGACGTGCGTGTCGCCGAACAGATTATGGAGGTCTCCCAGAGTCTCCTGGTAGGCACCGACGAGGAATGCGGCCAGGAAGTAGTTCTTCCCTTTCCGCAGTTCGTGCACCTCAAGCACGCGGCGTACGTCGTCGATACTTGAGAAGCGGTCGATCTTGCCGTCGGAATCACACGTCATGTCGGCAAGCACGGCGCGGTGTGTCGGTCGTTCGTCGAGCCGGTGGATCGGCATGATCGGAAACAGCTGGCCGATGGCCCAGGAGTCGGGCAGCGACTGGAACACGGAGAAATTGCAGAAGTAGGTCTCGCTGAGGATCTCTTCGAGCGGCAGCAACTCTTCAGGAAGTCGGTCAAGCTCCTGCGCCAGGTCGTGAGCCCGGGCGCACGTCGCCCAGAACAGACGCTCCGCCATTCCCCGCTGTTCGAGACTCAGATAACCGAGTTTGAACAGGTCCAGTGCTTCGTCCCTTCCCTGCACTGCGTCATGATAGGCTTCGACGAGCTTTTCGGCGGAGACGTCGCGGAAGGCGTTGGTGAGGTCGCGAAACGGCTGCGGTACGTCCTCGGCTTCGTCCAGGTCGAGAGGCGGTGGGTGTGTCGTACGTGGTCCCGAAGCCCCTACCACATTGATCACCAGAACGCTCTGATAGGCAGCCATCGCACGGCCCGATTCGCTGACAATCGTCGGCTTCGGCACGTCGCGTTCATCACACACACTTCCCAGCCGATACACCACTTCCGCCGCGTACTCATCGATCGTGTAGTTCATCGACGATTCGGTGTTCGTCCGGCTGCCGTCGTAGTCCACACCGAGCCCTCCACCGACATCGACGTAATCGAGCGGCACTCCCAGCTTGACGAGCTCGGCATATACGTGCCCCAACTCGCCGATGGCTTCCTTCAGCCGCCGGATGTCCTGGATCTGGCTACCCGGGTGACAGTGGAGAAGACTGAGACAGTCCAGCAGGTCGTTTGCCGCCAGCAGCTCGACCATGTCGAGAATCTCGCTGGCGGACAGACCGAATTTGGACCGCTCCCCGGCCGAATCGCTCCACCGACCGGCGCCCCGGCTGGCCAACTTCACGCGTACGCCGAGCCTCGGTCGGACGCCATATGCCTGGGCATGTTTCAGGACGAGCCGCAGCTCGCTGAATTTCTCGATCACGGGAATGATGTTGCGACCGAGCTTCGTCGACAGAATCACCGCCTCGATGTAGGCATCGTCCTTGAACCCGTTACAGATGATCAGACGTTCCGACGCCTCGTCTGTTATCGCCATGGCGGCCAGCAGTTCGGGCTTGCTGCCAACTTCGAGACCGAATTCGTAATCGCGTCCGTACCGGTACACCTCTTCGACGACCAGGCGTTGCTGGTTCACCTTGATCGGGAACACCGCCAGGTAGCGCCCGTCGTATGCGTGCTCGTCGATCGCCGTCTGAAAGGCGTCGTGCAGGACTCGCAACCGATCTGCGAGGATGTCCGAGAACCTGATGAGCAGGGGTGGCGACATCTCCCGCTCGGCCAATCCTTCGACGACCTCCATGAGGTCGATTTCGGTGTCGGGTGTCCTGTCCGGCCGCACACGAACCCGGCCATTCGATCCAACGGCGAAGTAGCCCTGACTCCAGAGGGGGACCTGGTACAGCCGGGTGGCATCCTCCGTACTCCACGTCGTCGGAGCGAACGGCACGACCGGGGTCTGCTTTCTCATGCGCGCTTGTGCAGGCTGGCCACCCTGCGTCTTGCCTCCTTCGTGTCCCGGATGACGACAGTCTCGGCCAGCTTGTCCTCGAGAGTCTGGCGGTTCCGGTCCCACAGGATTCGGGCAAATCCTTCCAGCCCGGTGAACAGCGATGCCGCGTAGCCGCCGAACCTTTCGAACGACACCCAGTAGCCCAGCCGCCGACCATCAAGGCGCACGACTCGGACTCCGAGAATCCGCTTACCAGGCGTTCGGCCACGCCAGAAACCGAGGAAAAACGTGAAGTAAAGGCCCGACCAGCCGAGTCCCAGGCCCAGTTCATCCAGCATTCCGATGAACGAGTTGAGAATACCCTTGTTGCGCTCGGCCTCGAGTTCATCCCGGCTCCGGGTCAGTTGGTCGTCGAGTCGTTCTTCCCGGGCTTCCAGGCTGGCAATCCGATCATCTCGCTCGGCCAGTTCCTCCGTTGCAAGCTCAGATCCGAGGGCCGCTCCGAAGCGCCGAATGTTCACGGTGTCGCCGGCCGTCTTCGCCGCCGCATAGCGGGCCAGCAGCGTATCAAGCTCCACGGTGTCGGCGGCGGGAGCATCTGGTCTGGCCGTCAACGCCTCAACCGCGGCTCCCATGGCGGCCACCGGCGCCGAGGCCGCATCGCCATCGGACAGTTCGGACAGCACTTCCTGAATCTCCTCCGGCGCGATTTCCTGATCGCCGAGCCGGTCGACGAGCCGCTCGGCCGCCGCGGCGATTTCGACCGAGTCGCCGCTCCGGGCCAGCGTGATCACGTCCCCTATGCCCGACAACGTTGCCGGCATTTTCTCAGGATCAGCCGTGGCACCAAACCAGGCAAACAGTGCCACCACGGTGAGCGTTGTCGCGCCCACGCACCCCAGGGTTCCCCGGGCCGCTCTTCGCGCACACGACGGAGCATCGTCCGAGTGCCGACTCTTTACCGCCATCCAGAACACGAAGACACCGAACGCGAAGGCAAAGAATACCGCCTGTGCGTTGGCCAGGATTGCCACCAGCAGGAGGTCGATCAGGATGGCCACCGCTCGGCGCCAGGGGCGTGCGAGAGCGAGGCCAAGCAGCTCCGGCGCTACTTGAAATGCGTCCGGCGTGATGATTGTGCGGGGATCCGTCGCGGGATCCATTCGGAAGGCGGTGCCGGAGTCGCTCATGACACCAAAGTCGGGAATGGATCGGGATCCGGCAATGCGGGCGACGCCATGTCGGCATCGCCCGTTGCCTCTACTGAACTGCGGTCAGGTCTGGACGCTGTGCTCCTTAACGACATGCGGCTGGATGTCGATGTCCAGATCCGGAATTTCGATGTCCGGCATCTCGAAGTTGAAGTGGAAATCCGGGATATGGATGTTCGTCAACTCGTCGCCATCCCAGCCCAGCACGAACGCGTCGTCCCCGAATGGAATATTGAAGCCCATCGCCTGAGGACCGAAGAAAAAAGAGTTGCCGGAGCGCTGGCGCTCATGTTGTTCCGGAAGCGTCGCGCGAAGCGTCCGCTCACTACGGTCGCGCAAAATGCGGATCTCGATCTCGCCTTCGTCGGCTTCAGAAATCCCCTCCATCAGATCGCCCGGATCTTTGACGCGGTCGCGGCCAACCCCGACGATCACGTCGCCGGCTCGCAAGCCTGCCTCATCGGCCGGGGAGTCTTCGCTTACGGACGTCACGAGAACGCCGCCATCGTCGGCGCCGAAGTATTCGGCCAACTGATCACCGAGATTCTGGATTCCGATCCCCAGACGACCGCCACGCATGAAGAACTGGAAGTTTCCGGATCCAGGCGTCGGCGCCAGGTGAAACTCCCGCAACTCACCGAGTCGCTCGTGCAATCCGCCTTCACGCTCGCCCAATTCTTCGAGTCTTTGACGCAGTCCCTGCATCTGCGGCGCCCACCGGGCGATGTCGGGCGACCTGTCGGCCAGCTCCACACTCACGGTGCGTTCACGTCCATCCCGGATGTATCCGATGTCGATGTCCCGGCCGGCCGGAGTTTCGCGCACCATCCGCCTGAGCTGCGCGGCGCT
>CBDUXS010000098.1:0-5140 GCA_965371255.1 uncultured bacterium | reverse complement strand
GGCCGCCGGACGTGAGCCGAAACAGCACATCACTCCGGACCATGCTTTCTTCTTCGGAGTCAATCACGACGGTCTGGACGAACGCCGACCCGTCGGAAGCAATCCGCCACTTCCCGAAGGCCGGCCCCGGCGGAGGTCTCGATTCCAGTGGGTCGGAGGAACGCTTGCGAAAAGCCGAGTCGGGTAGGACCTCCGTAGTCCGGTAGACTCCTTCCGGCGCAAACCGATGAAGTGCGATCGGCCCCGAACCGGCTACGACGAGATCACCATCCGGCAGTTCAGCCAGGTGATTCACAAACGTAAATTCTCCAGGACCCTGACCGAGCCGGCCGAACGCGAGCACGGCGTCTCCTGCGTCATCGAAACCGCGTACACGTCCTGCTTGCGCATCCAGAACCCACATGCCGCCGGCGCGGCGAACGGCTACGTCCCGGAGCCGTCCGAAAGCGTTGGGACCCTCCAGATCGCCGACGTCCATATCGAGTTCAAGGCGCCACGAAGATTCCGTGGCCCACCCGTCACCGTGTGACTCGAGTATCCGGACACCGGACGAATCCGTCTCCGTAACAAGTGAGGGATTCGATGAACGACCGCAGCCGGCCGCCAGGATGCACAGCGCTAGAACTCCCGGCCACGCGCGGGCCGGGATGCGACACGAACCATGAAACATTGCGCCCTCCGGTGCAGCTCTCGTCCGACCGGCCAGCAATCAGGCCCTTCGCGCCACCAGGTAACGGTATGCGACAGGAACTGCTACGAGCACGAACAGTGTGCTCGACAGCAAACCACCGATCGTAGCCAGGGCGAGAGAATTCCAGATGTTTTCGTCCGTGCTCTGGGCGAACAGGACGAGCGGTAGCAACCCGAAGACCGTGGTAAGTGTGGTCATCAGGATGGGGCGCACCCGCTCAAGCGTTCCCTGAAGGATCGCTTCTCGGGTCGGGAGCCGTTGACGCAGCTCCCCGATGTGATAGACGATGAGAATCGCGTTGTTGACCACGATTCCCGCCATCATGATGGTACCGATGTAGGCGGTTCGCGTGAACGTCCCGCCCGTGAAGAAGAAGATCAGAAACACGCCGATCAGAGCGAGCGGCAGAGTCAGCAGCACCACGAACGGTGCGGCGAGTGACTCGAAGAGCGCGGCGGTAACCATATAAATCAGCAGCACGGCGAACCCGAGGGCGAAGTACACCTGGGTCTGCTCGTCCTGATCCCAACGCCAGCGATCGTCCTCCTCGATCTTGTAGCCCGCCGGAACCTCGGTCGCATCGAGAACTACATCGCGCACCAGGTCCCCAAGTTTGCGTGGACCCCTAAACTCCCACGCGACCGTGCGCTCGTACTGTTGGTCTTCACGGAGGATTTGCGCGAGAACGTCCCGTCGCTCGATCCCGGCTACGTCCGACAGCCTCACTTCCCCGTCATCCGTGGGTACGCGTAGATCCTGGAGTGCCAGCAGATCGAACTCGTCATAACCCGCCAGCTTCACCGAGAACGGGATTTCCTCGCCGCCGATCCGCAAGCGCTGGCCACTGATCTCGCCCGGAAGATTCGCCGCGACGAAATTGAGAAGTTCCTCTACGCTAAGTGACTGCGTTCCCAGTGCTTCACGATCTACGGCGAGAAAGTACTCGAACTCCTTGTCAGACTGAAACCATCGGCTGCTCGCGTTCGGATCCACGTCTTCAATGCGACTGAACCGCTCGAGCCGACCGGCGAGTTCCTCGGCAATCTGCTGCACGGCGAGATAGTTGTACCCGAACACCTTGAGACGATAGTTCGGCGGACTTCCGCCCCCGCCGTAGAAACTCGGACCGAACCCGTAGACCCGCACCTCTGCTCCCGTGAACTGATAGCTGTAGGCGACCATCCGCTCCTTGATGGCCACCGGGATCTGCGTGCTTTCCAGCTCTTCGGGGAAGGTGATTCTGATGCTGGCGTACTGGGGAAGAACCTGTGTTTCGAACCGCTTTACCTCCGGAATCGTCGTGATTCGCTCCTCGAACGATCGCACGAGCTCGTCCGTCCGTTCCAACCCGGCTCCACGCGGAAACTGGATCTGAATGCTGATGAATGTTCGTTGACCCCAGAATCCACGCCAAAGAGTCCCCCGCGTGACGTGCTCGTTGAACAGCCATCCACTGCCCCCTAGAACGGCCGCACAGATGAAAGCCACGACCCACGGATGGTCGAGACTCGTGTCGAGAAGTCCACGGTATGCCTTGAGATAAAGCGGCACGTTCCGTCCGGTCCGCACCTTCTCTGTTGCCAGACGTTGGCGCCGCGAATACAGACGGCTCGCCATAGTGGGCACGAAGGTGAAGGCCACGAACAGACTGGCAAGAATGGAGAATCCGACGGCGTACGCGAGCGGGAGGTAGTAAAGGCGGAGATCCCCCTGCATGAACAGGAAGGGCACGAGCACGATCGCCGTCGTCAGCGTAGCGGCAACCACGGGAAGCGCTACCTGGCGGGCTCCCCGGCGCGCGGCTTCGGCAGGAGGTTCGCCCCCGACGCTGTGACGCTCGACATTCTCGAGCACCACGATACCGTTGTCGACAATCAGACCGAAGCCCCATGCCAGGCCGGCCAGGGTGAGCACGTTGAGGGAAAATCCCCCCAGATACAGCAGGTTAACCGCGATCAGGGCGCTGAACCCGATGGTGGCAAATACGATCAGCACTGCGGCCAGCGATCGCAGGAACATCATCAGGACCATGAAGATTACAATCGCGGCCGCGATGGCTCGAAGTCTCAGGTCGGTCAACTGACGGCCGATCTCCCGACTCTCGTCAGCATCCAGGTCGAGCACGACGCTGGGGG
The DNA here is from genome assembly GCA_965371255.1 of uncultured bacterium. Classification (GTDB taxonomy): domain Bacteria; phylum Gemmatimonadota; class Gemmatimonadetes; order Palauibacterales; family Palauibacteraceae; genus JARFPW01. Next base: position 2,314 of record CBDUXS010000098.1, on the reverse strand, counting down.
GCAGGCGCGTCCGGATCTGCTCGGCAACGGCTTTTACCTCCGTTGCCACGCTCACCGCATTCGTGCCTGTTTCTCGTCGCACGATGACCGCAATCGTAGGCCGGCCATTGATGCGGAAATGATACTGAGCGTCGGCCGTTCGCTCTCGCACAGAACCAAGATCGCTCAGCCGGATAGGCCCGTCCGGACGCTGGTCGATGACCAGATCTTCCAATTCGGCTACCCGGCTGACCCTCGTCCGTACGGAAAGCACGACCTGGCGTCCCTCGAGCACCAGCGACCCGGGCGCCCGAAGCGTTGTCAGGTCGTTGACTCGCCTCTGCACGTCAACCGGACGCAGGCCGAAAGCCTCCAGGCGCTCCCCGTCCAGCTCGATCGCCACCTCGCGCTCTCGTGAGCCCCGCACGAATACGTCCGATATGCCATCGACGGCGGAGAAAGCCGGCTCGATGGTCTCCGTCGCGATTTCCGCGAGCCGTGCGGCCGTATACGAGCCGTGCATCTGATAGGACAGGAACTCCTGGTCCTCTTCGGCGAATTCCGGCGGTGTATATGGCTGCACGGTCGGTCGGACACCAGGTGGGAATTCGTCACGCAGTACGTTGATGCGTTCGCTCAAATCCAGACGCGCGAAGTCCATGCGCGTATCCCGGTCAAACTCGATGTCGATGGTGGCCGTAGACCCCGTACCTTGCGAATTCGCCCGCGAGGCCGACGTGATTTTCCGGACGCCCGACACCTGCTGCGCCGCGCCCTCCAGTGGCGCTGTGACAGAGGCTTCCAGCGCTTCCGGCGACGCCCCACCCCACGAGGCTACGACGGTCAGGCGCGGATAGTCGACATCGGGCAGCAACCCCACCGGGATCAGTCGGAAGCTGTAGGCGCCGAGGGCAACCAGGCCGATGTAGATTGCGGCGGTCGCGACGGGCCGCCGAATCGACAGGTCGATCACAGCGCGCCCTCCGGCTGCGGAGCCGCACCGGGCAGCCCGTGCTCGTCCAACTCGCTACGGACACGAACCGATTCGCCCGGAGCCACGAGCAACGAATAGATGACCGGCACCACGATGAGCGTGAGAATCGTGGCCGAGGTCAGCCCACCAATCACCGCAATCGCCAGCGGCGCCCGTAAATCAGCTCCGGCACCAACACCAAGAGCCATCGGCGTGAGACCCAGCACGGTCGTAACCGTCGTCATGATGATAGGTCGCAACCGCAGGCGCCCGGCCTCGAGGATCGCCTCCCGCTTCGTGGCGCCGGCCGACCGTCGCTGGTTGATGAAGTCAACCTTGATGATCGCGTCGTTCACCACGATCCCGATGAGGATAACGAGTCCGATTCCACTCATCGCGTTGAGTCCGGCCCCGAACACCCAGAGGCCAAGGACGGCACCGATGGCCGCCAGTGGGACGGCCGCCAGCACTATGATCGGTTGGACCAGCGATTCGAATTGAGCAGCCAAGATCAGGAAAACGAGAAACAGGGCCAGGCCGAAGGCGAACAGAAGGGAGCGGAAGCTGTCTCGCATTTCTTCGTTCTCGCCGCCGACTGTCATCGTAGTCAGTGCCGGCAAGGACACCCCGGCGATCGCCTGCTCCACTTCGGCTACTGCCTCGTTGAGCCCGCCCGAGCGGACGTCCGCCAGTACCTGCACGGTACGATTCTGATCGATGCGCCGGATTTCCACCGGCCCATAGCCCTCGGAGACGCGAACCAGTTCACCGATCGGAATCCCTTTGTGAGTCAGGCCCAGAACATCGGATAATCGGCTGCGCTGCTCCGACGGAAGGGAGACCCGAATGTCGATTTTGTCGGAAAACTCCGTTAACGGACGAGTCGTCTCCACGCCCCGCAGGTACGACTCGATCGCGTCGGCGATCTCTCGAACCGTGAATCCAAATCTGGCTGCCGCATCCCGGTCAACTTCGATGTCCAATTCGGGTTGAACCAGTTGGACATCGATGCGTGGATCCGCCACGCGCGGAAGTCCCGCCAACCGCGCGGCTACCTGCTTGGCGACTGAAATCAGGCTGTCGAGTTCCTGCCCTTGTATTCGAACCGCCAGGTCCGCTCCGCCCGTACCCAATGCCCGACCCAGAGAGGTCGTCCGTCCCCGCTCCACGGAAACCGTCTGCGGATCAACACCAAGACCAGGCATGGCCGCGCGGAAGCGGGCAATGACGTCCAACTCCTGCGCATGCGGCTCGATCCGCACATCCAGAGCCGCGCTGTTGAGTCCGGACAGATCGCGGGTCGCCAATTCCGCATCCCTCGCGCGACCCACACGCGTGAACACCGCGTCGACACCCTGGAGA
>CBDUXS010000097.1:0-5157 GCA_965371255.1 uncultured bacterium | reverse complement strand
GATGTCCTTCGTTCACCTGCATTGTCATAGCGAGTACTCCCTCCTCGACGGAGCCAACCGGATCGACGCACTCGTCGATCGCGCGGTCGAGCTGGACATGGAAGCGCTCGCGATCACCGACCACGGAAACCTGCACGGCGCCTGGGAATTTCAGGTGAAGGCCCGTAAGCGAGGTCTCAAGCCGATCATCGGGTTCGAGGCGTACGTAGCGTACGGCGACCGGCGCCGGAAGGAACGTCAGCCGGACGCTCCGGCCGATTACACGCATCTCGTCGTGCTGGCGGCGAACCGCACCGGCTACCACAACCTGGTCCGGATTGCGTCCCGCGCGTACACGGAAGGTTTTTACCGCAAGCCGCGCATCGACCGCGAACTGCTCGAGCAGTATGCAGACGGGCTGGTGATCACGAGCGCCTGCCTCGCGAGTGAAATTGCCCGTTCGCTGAAACGCGACAGATACGACGAAGCGAAGGCGACCGCAGAGTGGTATGCGAGCACGTTCCCGGATCGCTACTTCCTCGAGGTGCAGGACCATGGGATCCCCGAGCAGGCGAAGGTGAACGAGGGCATCTTCCAGCTGGCGGATGAACTCGGTCTGCCCGTCGTGGTGACGAACGACGCCCATTACCTGATGCGCGAGGACGCGGACGCGCACGACACGCTTCTGTGCATCGGCACCGGCACGTTCAAGGACGACCCGAATCGACTGAAATTCTACGGCGACGAGAGCTACTTCAAGTCGGCAACCGAGATGGCCGAGCTGTTTCCCGACCGGCCCGAGCTACTCGAGAATACGCTGCGCGTGGCGGAACTCTGCGATGTACAGTTCGAGCAGAAGTACCACCTGCCAAAGTTTCCGCTGCCTGATGAGTTTGCATCGGATAGTGTGTATCTCCGCGATCTGACGGAGCACGGCGCGCGCGAGCGCTACGGCGACCCCCTGCCCGACACGGTGCGCGAGCGCCTCGAGTACGAGCTCGGCGTCATCGAGCAGACAGGTTACGCGGGTTACCTGCTCATCGTGTGGGATGTAATTCGGGCAGCTCGCGAGCAGGAGATTCCTGTCGGGCCCGGACGCGGATCGGCAGCCGGCTCGATCATCTGCTATTGCCTGCGGATCACGGACGTGGACCCGCTCGAGTTCGATCTGCTGTTCGAACGCTTCCTCAATCCGGACCGCGTGTCGATGCCTGATATCGACATCGACTTCTGCTACGAGGGACGCGGCCGGGTCATCGAGTACGTTCGCCAGAAATATGGCGCCGATTCGGTGGGCCAGATCATCACGTTCGGTACGATGCTGGCGAGGCAGGCGATTCGCGATGTGGGCCGCGTACAGGGCTTCACGCCACAGGAGACGGACCGGCTCGCAAAGCTGATCCCGAGCGGCCCGGGCTTCTCTCTCACCGCCGCGGAGGCGACGAAGAAGGTCAAGGAGCTGGCTGACCTTTACGAGAAGGACCCCCGCACGAGACAACTTCTGGACGAGACGGCGCGCATCGAAGGCCTGAAGCGGCACACGTCGGTGCACGCCGCCGGGATCGTGATCGCTCCGGGGCCGCTGGAGGAATTCGTTCCCGTGTGCCGCGACACGCGAAACGGCGAGTCCTCCGTGATGACGCAGTACGACATGGTCGCGCTCGAGCAGGTCGGGATGCTGAAGATGGACTTCCTGGGCTTACGCACGCTTACCGTGATCCAGGACGCCATGACGATGATCGCGGAGCGCCACGACGTCCGGGTGGATTGGGAACAACTGGGCCACGACGATCCCGACGTGTTCACCATGCTGGCCTCGGGCGGAACGAGCGGTGTGTTCCAGTTCGAATCGGCACTCGCGACCGAAAAGCTGCGAGCCATGCGCTGCGACCGGTTTGAAGACCTGGTCGCGGTCAACGCGCTCATTCGCCCGGGACCGCTGGACGCCGGCATGACCGACGTCTACATCCGCCGGAAACGAGGCCTCGAACCGGTGACGTACCCGACCGAGGAGCTCGCCGAACTGCTCGAGCCGACGTACGGAATCTTCACGTACCAGGAACAGGTGATGCGTGCCGCCAACCTGCTCGCCGGCTTTACGCTTGCGGAAGCGGATGTGCTCAGAAAGGCGGTCGGCAAGAAGGACGCGGAGCTGACGAACAAGGTACTCGGCGATTTCAAGGCTCGTGCGGTGGAACGGGGCCTGGTGTCCACCAAGGCGACGGAGATCGCCGAGCTGATCCGCACCTTCGGCCGCTACGGATTCAACAAGGCGCATGCGGTCGCGTACGCCGTGATCTCGTACCGGACAGCATGGCTCAGGGCGCACTATCCGGCGGAGTTCATGGCGGCCCTGCTGTCGTCGAACATCGACAAAGTCGACAAGGTCGTCTCGTACATCGCGACGGCCCGCACGATGGGGCTCGACATCCTTCCACCGAGCGTGGCGGAGTCCGGATACAAGTTCACGGTCGGCGGCAACGGCCAGGTGCGGTTCGGACTCGGCGCGATCAAGGGCATCGGAGAATCCGCCATCCGTTCGATCCTCGAGGCACAGCGGAACGGACCGATCGAGTCGCTGTTCGACTTCTGCCAGCGGATCGACCTGCGGCTCAACAACAAGCGCGTGCTGGATTGCCTGATTGCGGCGGGAGCCCTGGATGCCTGCGGCGAGCGCGCGGCCCTGTCGGCCGGTCTGGACACGGCCCTGGCAGAGGCTGGGGCGCGGCAGCGGGAGCAGGAGACAGGCCAGGAATCGCTGTTCGGTGCGGCGGAAGACGTGCAGCGTCCGACCGCTCGACTGCCGAACGTGGCTGCGTGGACGGAGCAGGAGCGGCTCAAGGAAGAGAAGGCGGTGCTCGGATTCTACATTTCGGGTCACCCGCTGGACCGCCACCGCGACCTCGTCGACTTGCTGGCGCTCGAGGCGAACACAGCCATCTTCAGCCGCCTGCGTGACCGCACGGTGCAGCTCGCGTGCGTCGTCACGAGCATGGACGTCCGCGTTTCGCGGAAGAACGGCAAGGAGTGGTGCCGGCTCACGCTGGAGGACTATCACGGTACGGCTCCGGGTCTCGTATTCGGCGACGTCTGGGCCTCCACGAAGGAGCTGTTTGCCGAGGATCTTCCGGTGCTCATCGAGGGGACGGTGTCCGGAAGTTCGCGAGACGAGGAGGATCCCCCCATTTTTGTGGATTCCGTTCAGCGTCTGAAGGACCTGGGCGCGACCGGACAGATCGGCGTGTGTATCGAATTGACGATGGGCGAGCATGTGGCCGACGGCGAGTTCTCCCGCGTCAGGGAAGTACTCGAGTCCGCGCCGGGGCCCGGGCCGGTACTGCTTCGCTGGCGACCAGCGAACGGCAACGGCGGCACGGCGTCCCTGGACATGGAGCCGCCTGTGCTCGTGTCGCGACTGCGGGTCGAGCCGAGCGCGCGTCTGCTCGCCGATTTGAAGGCCCTGGTAGGACGTGACCGGGCCCATTTGACGCGCGGCTGAAGAACCTGGATCACCGGAGGATCATGACCAACGCGGACGACAGGGACGACACGGAAGACACGGCGGGGCCGGCCGAATCCGCAACGCCGTCCCGGTTCGAGCGCGTTCAACTCGCCCGGCACCAGGACCGGCCGTTCACGCTCGACTACATACGGATGCTGTGCACCGACTGGTTCGAGTTGCACGGTGATCGAAAGTACCGCGACGATCCCGCGATCGTCGGAGGCTGGGCCACGCTCTGCGGACGCAGCGTGATGTTGATCGGCCATCAGAAGGGCCGCGGCATGAAGGAGAACCTGGACCGCAATTTCGGTTCGCCGCATCCGGAGGGCTACCGCAAGGCCGAGAGGTTGATGCGCATGGCGGCAAAGTTCGGCCGCCCGGTCGTGACCCTGGTGGACACGCAGGGCGCGTATCCGGGAATCGGCGCCGAAGAACGCGGACAGGCGGAGGCCATTGCCCGGAACCTTCTCGTGATGGCCGGGCTTCCCGTGCCCATCGTAACCACGATCATCGGCGAGGGCGGTAGCGGCGGAGCACTCGGCATCGCAGTCGCAGACCGAGTGCTGATGCTCGAAAACGCGATCTACTCCGTGATCTCTCCGGAGGGCTGCGCCGCGATCCTGTGGCGCAGCCGGGATCGGGCGGCGGACGCCGCGGAGGCTCTGCGGCTGACGGCACCCGATCTCGTAGAGTTCGGGATCGTAGACGAGGTCATCGCGGAGTCCGGCGGGGGCGCACACGTCGACCCGGACGCCGCCGGCCTGGCGGTTGGCGAGGCGATTGGACGGCACCTGGACGAACTCGCTGCATTCACGGCGGACGAACTCGTCTCGCGCAGGCGTGAGAAGTATTACGCAATGGGCCGCTGGAACGAGACCGCCGATGCCTGACGCACAGCCCCCGAGCGGTGGACCCGCGCGCCGGCCCCGTCCGATACCGGTTGCGGGAAGATCCCGGATCAACCAGATCGTCGAGGTCCGGTTCCAGGGACACCGATCGGACTACTACTCCCACCGCGGCGAGCATGCCTTGCGCACCAACGAGTATGTCGTGGTGGAGGCGGATCGCGGCCAGGATCTGGGATGGGTCAGGAAGACCGTCGACGCCGACAAGCACTCGTGCGACGGGGGCTGCGACCACGCCCACCACGGCCCGGTCGTCCCGCCAGCGAAGCGTGTGCTGCGACGCGCGGCCCAGGTCGACGTGGAGAGACGGATGACACTGGATTCCGAGGACGCGGAACTGCGCCGCCGGACCCGGGATCTCGTCCGGCAACACGGACTGCGCATGAAAGTCAGCGAGGCCGAGTGGCAGTGGGACCGGAACAAGCTGACGATTTACTTCACGGCCGATAAGCGGGTGGACTTTCGGGCTCTCGTGAAGGAAATGGCCCGGGCGTTCAAGACGAGGATCGAACTGCGTCAGATCGGCGTGCGGGACGAGGCGAAGCGGCTCGGAGGACTCGGGCGTTGCGGCCGCGAACTGTGCTGCCGGCTGTGGCTGCCGCACGTCGAACCCGTCACGCTCCAACTCGCCAAGGACCAGGGCCTGTCACTCAATCCGGCGCAGATTTCTGGCGCATGCGGCCGACTGATGTCCTGCCTGCACTACGAGCACGATTTCTATCTGCAGGCGAAGAAGCGATTCCCGAAGGTCGGCCGGAGGATCGCCACGGA
>CBDUXS010000096.1:0-5262 GCA_965371255.1 uncultured bacterium | reverse complement strand
ATCGATCGTCTCGAATCTGTTCGCCGTGTGGCCGAGTCCTGCACGCGGTGCTCGCTGCACACGTCGAGGCGTACGGTCGTGTTCTCCGATGGTCCCGATCGAGCCCGCGTGATGTGTGTCGGCGAGGCGCCGGGCGCGAGGGAAGACGAAACGGGCGTACCGTTCGTGGGCAGAGCGGGGCAGTTGCTGGACCGTTTGCTGCTCAGCGTAGGACTGGCAAGGGAAGACGTGTACATCTGCAACGTGCTGAAATGTCGGCCGCCGGGTAACCGGAATCCGCAGCCGGAGGAAATTGAGCGATGTTCACCTTTCCTGCGGCGCCAGGTGGCACTGGTGGAGCCCGAAGTAGTGATTGCGTTCGGCACATTCGCCGCGCAAACGCTGCTCGGAAAACGCGACAGCCTCGGTCGTCTGCGGGGAGTGGTTCATGCCTTCGAAGGCGTGCCGCTCATCGTTACGTATCACCCGGCGGCGCTGTTGCGAAACCCGCATTGGACCAGGCCCTCGTGGGAGGATCTGCAGCGGGTGCGTCGTCTGCTTATGGAGAACTCCCGTGGTTGAATCGCAGGTCCTCGTAGCCGACCGTACGAGCAGCTTGCCCGGCCGCCGTCCGCCGTGGTCCGAGGAGGCCGAAATTTCCGTTTTGTCGGCCATGCTGATCGATGGCGAGGCGGTAGCCAGAGCCGTCGAGTCGATCGACGAGTCGGTGTTTTACAAGGAAGCCAACCGCCGCATTTACCGGGCGATGCTCCGACTGTACGAGCGTGGTGAGGTGATCGACGCGGTGACGCTCTCCGACGAGCTGAAGAGCGCTTCCCAGCTCGAGGGTGCCGGCGGTATGGCCTACCTGGCCAGTCTTGTTGACGCCGTACCCACGTCTGCCAACATCGAGTATCACACCCGAATTCTGCGTGACAAGGCGGTCCTCCGCAGTCTGATCGACTCGGCGACGGACATCATTCAGGATGCTTACGAAGCACCGGCCGGCGAGGTGGACGATACCCTGGACCGGGCCGAGAGCCGCATCTTTCAGATCGCGCAGGCGTCCATGCGCCAGGGCTTCGTTTCTATCAAGCAGATCCTGTGGCCGACGTTCGAGCGGATTGACGAACTGCAAAAGACACCCGGGGCGGTAACCGGGGTTGCGAGCGGTTTTCCCGACCTGGACAACATGACGGCTGGTTTCCAGCGCGGAGATCTCATCGTCGTTGCTGGCCGGCCATCCATGGGGAAGACATCACTCGCGTTGAATTTCGCGCAGCATGCGGCCATCGACGGAGAAGTACCGGTGGCCATTTTCTCGCTGGAAATGTCGAAGGAGGCACTCGTTCAGCGCCTTCTGTGTGCCGAAGCTCGGGTGGACTCGGGGCGCCTGAGGCGGGGCCGCTTGCAGGATGACGAGTATAAACGGCTTGCGACGGCAGCCGGTCACCTGAATACGGCGCCGATCTGGATCGACGACGCACCGGCCATCAATCCACTCGAACTCCGGGCGAAGGCCCGTCGGCTAGCGGCGGACATCGATCTGGGAATGATCGTGATCGACTACATGCAGCTTATGGATGGTCCCGGGAAAGTCGAAAATCGACAGCAGGAAATCAGTGCAATTTCTCGATCGCTCAAGGCAATCGCCAAAGAGTTGAATATTCCGGTTCTCGCACTGTCGCAGCTATCCAGACAGCCCGAACAACGGACCGACAAACGGCCATTGCTTGCGGATCTCAGAGAGTCCGGTGCAATCGAACAGGATGCCGACCTGGTGATGTTCGTCTACCGGGAGGAAGCGTACCGGAAGGCGGCCGACAAATTCGATGAGAGCGGCGAGTCGATCGAGGGTAAGGCCGAGTTGATCATCGGTAAGCAGAGGAACGGCCCAACGGGCACCGTAAATCTCTATTTTCACAAGACCTACACGCTATTCGAGTCGGTCGACAGGCGAGCGGCTCAGGGATCTGATCGCTGACGGTTGATGCTGCGTTGCGCTCGCCGGCGCAGGCTAGACAGGTCGCCGCGCCGTAGGCACGGCTTGTTCGGGCCCGGAACGCTTGCGCGGGCCCAGCTATGGATTGACGAGGAGTCGTAGCAGCGCTACGGCGAGGAGGAGAGACGCGTAATCAGCGCCGCAACCGACACTCGCCCATGAGGCCACGGCGACTCTAGGCCATGTCCCGAACTCGATCACTCTTCTTCTGTCTCGACTGTGGCGCCGAGTCCGTCCGCTGGGAGGGGCGGTGTCCTTCGTGCAGCGCATGGAATACGCTTGCCGAGGCCCCGCCCGGGGCGACGGAGAAACAGTCCCGTTCGGGTGGGCTGCAACCGGTACGTGCAGAGCCGCTCGGGGATTCTTCCGAGCCGCTGACCCGCCTCAAGAGCGGTCTGCCCATCGTAGACAGAGTGCTCGGAGGGGGCTTCGTGCCGGGCTCGGTAGTTTTGCTGGGTGGAGCTCCGGGAATCGGCAAGTCGACCCTGATACTCCAACTCGCCGCCTCAATGCGCAGGTCCGGTATCGAGGTCCTCTACGCTTCCGGCGAGGAATCCCGGGCACAGGTGGGCCTGCGGGCAGACAGAATCGGAGGCGGCGCCGGCGAAATTCCTTTTGTTGCCACCGCCCGGATCGAGGAAGTGATCGGAGTTGCCGAGGCGGCGGGGCCGGGATTGTTGTGCGTTGACTCCATTCAGACAGTGTCCGTGGACGGGGCAGGGGCTCCTGGCGGAGTGAGCCAGGTGCGCGAAAGCGCCGCCCGTATCCAGGAGTACGCCAAGAGATCAGGGGCGGTGACAATTCTGATTGGCCACGTGACGAAAGGCGGGTCATTGGCAGGACCGCGAACGCTGGAGCATGTCGTCGATGTAGTTCTGCAGTTCGAAGGCAGGCGCGCGGCGGAATACCGCTTTCTGAGGTGTACCAAGAACCGGTTCGGCTCGGTGGACGAAATCGCCGCTTTCCGAATGACTGAATCCGGGCTGGATCCGGTCGATGATCCGTCGGGCCTGTTTCTTACCGATAGGCCGGAGAACATTGGCGGCTCCGCCGTGGCCGTATCGATTCATGGCACACAACCCTTGCTCACGGAAATTCAGGCACTGACGTCCGCGGCCAGATTTGGGGCGCCGCAGCGGATGACGACCGGGTTTCCGTCTCGCCGACTGGCTATTCTGCTGGCCGTGCTGGAACGCAGAGGTGGTGTCCCGCTTGGGAATTCAGATGTGTTCTTGAATGTTGTCGGAGGTGTCCGGCTCACCGATCCAGGTACCGATCTCGCGGTTGTCGGGGCGCTCGCGTCTGCACATTTCGATCGACCGATTGGAGGAAGCCTGGCGCTCGTGGCCGAGGTCGGCCTGGGTGGAGAACTGAGGGGTGTGGCCGGAGTTGAGGCGAGGATTCGTGCGGCGAAGCGGGCCGGTCTGGAAGAGGTGATCGTGGCGGCCACTCATCGGGACGCCCTCGGAACCAATTCAGGAATTCGATTCATGGCGGACTTGCGAGAGTTTGTCGACTGGCTGAGGCGGGAGTGACGACCTCCGCTGTCGTCGTGGCGGCCGGCGCGGGCAGCCGCCTGGGCGGCGAACCGAAGCAATTCCGAGCGCTCGGTGGCCGGCCGTTGCTCGCATGGAGTTGCTCCCTGTTCGCCTCGCATCCCGAGGTCGAAAGCCTGGTCGTCGTATTGCCCCCGGAGATGGCGGCATCACCGCCTGAATGGCTGGTTCCGTATTGCGCGAAGGTCATAGTGGGTGGAGCGACCAGGCAGGAGTCCGTCCAGCGTGGTCTGGCCGGTGTGCGTGGTTCGGATCTCGTACTCATCCACGATGCCGCACGACCGTTCGCTTCGGCAGGATTGGTCAGCAGATTGCTTGTCGAGGCCCGCATTCACGGTTCCGTGATACCCGTTCTGGAAGTGGCGGACGCGATCAAGCAGGTAGATGTCCCAACGGCGGAATCCAAAATCGAACGGACACTCGATCGATCCCTGTTGCGGGCCGCGCAGACTCCGCAGGTGTTTCCGCTCGACCTGATTCGACGAATTCACACATTGGCGGAAGAGTCCGGGTTGAATGGTCCTGACGACGCGGCGCTGTGTGAGGCTGCGGGGGTGGATGTACGAGCGATCATTGGCGAGCGTTGGGCATTCAAGATTACACAGGCGGAGGATTTCGCACTCGCGGAGTGGTTGGTTGCCTCGGGCATGGTCCGCCTGCAGAACGGCACCTGAGTGGAGTACGAGACGATCGTACTCGGTCGATCTGAGGCCGGGGAGCTGGAGGACCTGGACGGAGCCGTGGAGAGCGCAGTCGAGCACCTGTCCCTGGGCGGACTCCTGGCGCACCCGACCACGGGTGTCTACGGAATCGGTGGACGGCGGGGAGCGGACGTCGAGAAATGTCTTTCGCGACTCAAACACCGAAAGCAGGCAAGCGGTTTCGTGTACCTCGTATCTGACATCGCGGCCGCCCTGGCAGAGTTCCCGAACGCCGGATGGTCCCGTCTGGCCGAATGTCTCGCTGAACGCTTCTGGCCGGGCGCGCTCACCATTGTGCTGGGCGATGCGCCGACCGCCGTGGCTGTGCGGGCAGAAGCGCACCCGGTAACCCGGGCCGTGCTGCGGCGGTGGACTCGAGCGATCAGCTCGACGAGTCTCAACCCGAGCGGTGGGCCCGCTGCGGAGACGGGTGGAAACGCACGTCGCGTGTTGCGTGGCTTTCCGTCGGCGAATCGCCCTGTGCTGTACCTGGACGCCGGGCCGCTTCCCGGACCGCCGCCTTCCACCCTCGTGCGAGTAAAGGGTGACCAGATCGAGATTCTTCGCCGTGGAGCGATCGAGGCGGACGTCATCGAGCAGGCGATCCGATGAAACCTTCACACCTCCTGTTCGTGTGCTCGGGAAACACATGTCGAAGTCCAATGGCAGAGCTGGTTGCCCGGGAGGCGGCAGCCCGACTAGGTCTCGACTTCGAGATTCGATCCGCAGGCCTGACGGCGGCCGAGGCGTGTCCTGCGTCGGAGCCAGCGCTCATCGTCGCCGCTGCCCACGGTCTCGACCTGTCGTCGCACCGATCGACCCGGCTCACTCCGGCTCACCTGGAGTGGGCCGACCTGGTGCTCGGGATGACCCATGGTCACGTCGATGCGATCCGGCTCGACGTACCGAGCCTGGCAACCGTTCCGATCACAGCCTTCCTGTCGAACGACCACCCCCGAGCAGGCATGGGAATCGACGACCCGTTCGGGGGAACCGTCGCCGACTACGAGTGCGTGTGGTCCGT
>CBDUXS010000095.1:0-5265 GCA_965371255.1 uncultured bacterium | reverse complement strand
AGCCTGACGGGGGTGTCGGGCCAGCGCTACCTGTACTGGCGTTACCTGGAGGCGCTGGGAGAGATTGCCGAAGGGACGAACAACCTCGTCATCGCACCGACGGAGGGCGGTATTCCGATCTTCCTCACTCCCGGCCAGTAAAGTGATCGTAGCCGGCTGAGGCCGGCGGGTCTGCCGGCCCGCCGGTCCGGTCGCGCCACGAAACGCCGGTACCCTCGGCAACCTCTCCGATTCGGGTCAGCTCCAGCCCGAACGTCGAGTGAAACTCGCCAAGCAGATCGGCCACGATGCCAGGGGGCGACGTGAACAGCAATTCGTAGTCTTCTCCCCCGCCCGCTGCGATGGCGAGAGACACGGCACTGTTCGACCAGCCCTCGAGCGAAGCGTCCAGCGGCAGGCGTTCGACCTCGATGTCCAACCGGACGCCGGAAGCCTCCGACAGGTGCTCAGCGTCACCTGCCAGTCCGTCCGACAGATCGATTGCAGCCGTAAGCGCGCTCCGCTTCGCCAACCACATCGCCTCACGCCAGCGCGGTTCGGGTCGCTCAAACCTCTTTCGAACCGTCGGATCCGGCTCGAGACCGGACTGGAGGGCGAGCACGGCCGACGCGGCTGCCCCGAGCTGTCCCGTTACCCACAGCTCGTCTCCCGATCGGGCGCCGGACCTTTTGACCGGTCGCTTCACGGCACCGACCGCCATGATGTCGATCAGGACAGGGGCCGGCGAACGGGATGTGTCCCCGCCCAGCAACACCGCCCCAGCGGACCTCAGGCATTCGGTGATTCCCGTCGAGAGCTGCTCGTACACGGGTGTGTCCAATTCCGGAGGCACGGCCAGCGAAACGAGTACGCCTACAGGCCGGGCAGCCATAGCAGCCAGATCGCTGAGCGCCGCGGCCGTCGCCCGGTAGCCGATCGCCTCCCAGGTCAGCCAATCCCGACGGAAGTGAACGCCCTCGATGGACAGATCACAGCTCATGACGATCGACTCGCCGGAAGCCGGACGGATCACGGCACCATCGTCACCCGGGCCGAGCATAACCTCGTCCGGCGAGCGGAGATCGGCGGCGATGGCCAGCATGGCTCGGATACGCCCGAATTCACCGCCTGGATGCATCAGTCGAGATCCAGCCGGATCGCTCCCGCCGGTGTGGTCAACCACACCAGATCGGATCCGATTGCGGAGATGGACGACACTCCCACCTCCCCGCGATCGCCCGTCGGCAGGTCGCCGGCCGCGAACGAGTAATGACGCTGCTCGCCCGAGAGCGTATTCCAGACGACGAGTCCATCGTTACTCCCGATCCATACGATGCCGTCGCGGACGTCCAGCGCGGAGGCCGGAGCGGCCAGAGCGCCAAGGGCATCGGCCCGGTGCCAGGACTTGTCTTCCAGCCACCACACATCCCGGTCAATTCCCACGTACAGGCGGTCGACTGTCGCCTTCATCGACCATACGCGGCCACGCGGCTGGCCCGCCGAAAAGTGCGCCACGGGTCGGCCGGCCGAGGCCTCGAATGCGGCGAGCCCTCGGTCCGTCCCTACCCACAGAAGCCCGCCGTGGGACGCCAGTGACGTGATCCGCCGAGCCCCGAGCCAGGGAGAGTCAACGAGAGCGCCCGGTCCGGATAGCAGATACAGGCCCCTTTCCGTTCCCACCCAGATGCCCGTCAGTCCTGCCGGTCCTTGTGCAAGGCTGAGTACGCGAATCCCGACTCCAAGCTGGCCGGCAGCTTCCCGATGCCAGTCCTCGCCGTCAAACCGGTACACACCCCGGTCGCCGCCCGCCCACAACTCTTCTCCGACTCGGAGCAGCGCATGAATCGGATCGGAAGGCAGGTTCCGGTCCTCCGGTCCGATCGACTCCGGTTCCCACGTTCGCCACCCCTGGAGCTCCGGATTCGCCCACGTAATCGAATACCGGTCATCCGGTTCGTCCGGTGCGAACCAGATCCCGGATTCGTCCGCGAGCACCGCCCCGCCGCCGCGACCAACGAGCCCGTATTCGACCGGCTCGGCCTGACCCGTAACCGCGTCGTACCGAAACAGACCTCCACCGTACGATGCGACCCAGAACTGGTCGAGCTCCATCGCCGGCACAACATCCGTGACCTGGTAGCGCCTCGAACCGCGAGTCGCGAGGAAGCTCCGCGCAGCGTCGAAGCGCGCGCTGGTCAGCAGCTCCCTGCGCTGTCTGAGATCGAAATCGGCAGCCACAGCGAGGTCTGCGGCACCTGCGTCTACGACTGTCGTCTGTCGGGAGAACGGATCGAGGCTGAACCAGCGCCCCCTCCGCTGAACGAGCAACTGCGACAGGTCATCGTGCGCCGGGATGATCCTCGTAATCCTGTCGTTCAAGCGGATCTCGTCGATGAATCGGCGATCGAGCGGTTCCAGTTGTATCAGACGCGCATCCTCGGTAGCCATCCACAGCGTACCGTCCCGACGGTCCCAGGCGAGTGCCATGATCCGGGACGGCGGGTACCCGTCTTCCCGGGTTATCGGAACCTCCCATCGGTCGAATGCCACGTTCCGAACCACCAGGCCCCCGTCCGTCGCCACAAACAGCCGGTCGGGCGCGCGGGCAAGTGCGGTGACCCGCTGAAAGTCGGTTACGACGATCCGGTCGTCCGCCTCCCAGTGAGACGGTCCGATCTGCGACCTGGCCACCGCCGGCGTGAGCGCGACCAGCACTAGTGCCCCGACCGCGACGTGCGGCCCGCAGACGCGACCCATGGCACGGTTCACTACAGTTCGGAGGCGAACAGGACGGCATCCGACGGTCGGCAACCGAGGGATTCGACGGCCTGTCTGGCCGCCGGTATCCCATCCGGAATATCCTCGGCCACCAAGCCGATATCGCCAATTCCGGTTCCGGCAGCGATGCCCGTCAACAGTGTCGCCGCACAAGCGGCGTCGGCAGCCGGATATCCCGCCGCCAGGAAGGCGCCGATCGCACCGCTCAGCACGTCGCCTGTGCCACCGACAGCCAGAGCAGGCCCTCCCGTCGACGTCACGCGCAGAGGGTCGGCTGGCTCTCCGATCAATGTCGGTGAACCCTTCAGGACTACGACGCAGCCGAAGCGCACCACGGCCTCCCGGACGGCCGCCGCTGGTTCCGCCACGACGTCGGTCACGGGGCACTGGAGCAATCTCGACATCTCTTTCGGGTGTGGCGTGATCGCGTCGCGTCCCGTGAGAACCTGCGCCAGCGACTCCGGATCGTGTTCGAACGCGTTGAGCCCATCTGCATCGATCACCGCGGGATGGTCGGAACGAGCCTGAAGCAAGCCGACAATCAGATCTCGCCGCTCATCGCCCGTGCCCAGGCCCGGCCCGATTGCCAGAGCGTGGGCCCAGGCGACGGCGTCTCCAACCTCCTCGGACCACGACTCGAATACGGCACCTGGGACACTGCTCTGAATGATTTCGCGGTTATCCGGATGGGCGACGATCCGGACGATGCCCGCCCCCGCACGATAGGCCGCCCGAGCAGCCAGAACCGCGGCACCCGCCATACCACGGTTTCCCGCTGCCAGCAGGAGATAGCCCGATGTTCCCTTGTGCGCGTCCGGCGGCCGGGAACGCATCATCGATTGGACCCAGCGTGCCGTGACCACGCGTGCCGCCGGCACCGGATCGAGCGGCGGAAAGCCGATCTCTACCGCCTCGATGGTGCCGCAGTGGGACCTGGCGGGTTGACGGAGCAAGCCGAATTTCGGCCACCCGAGACAAACGGTCAGTTGCGCCTGGACGCACGCGCCCGGGACGGCACCGGTCGTCATGTCCGCTCCGCTCGGGCTGTCGATACTCACGATGGGAAGCTCGAGCCGATTCACCAGCTCGATGAAAGTGGCCAGCTCCGGGCGTGGGGCTCCCGAAGCGCCGGTACCCAGAATGCCGTCGAGCAAGACGCCAGCTGTCGGCGGCGAGTCGCAGAAAGTGTCCCGTGATTCCAACTCGATCGGCCATCCCGCGCGGGCGTCGGGCGTGGGCTCCCGACTGCCGGCGAGCACGAAGCGGACGTCACGTCCCCAGGTGAGAAGCGTTCGGCCCGCGGCGAGCGCATCCGCTCCGTTGTGTCCGCTGCCCACCAGGGCACACACAGGCCCGTAGGGCCAACGGAAGGCCAGGCGCCGGGCGATCTCTCTGCCGGCCGTCTCGATGAGGACACGCTCCTCGGCTCCACCGCGTTCTGTGGCAACGCGATCGATGGCGACCATCTCGGGTCCCGTGGGCAGCCACACCTCGACAGCAGCGCGGCGCCACGCGCCAGATTCGATGGTCACCTCAGGTAGCTACTTGTTCGACTGGCCGACGCCGCGTCCGAAGCTGATCTCACCATTATCGATCCGGATGTTGAATCCGCAATCCGGATTCGAGCATACCCACGCCTTGTATCGAATCGAGGCCCCGTCTCTGCCGTAATCGGACAGCGGCAGCAGAACTCCCGGTTCACAGCGAAGGCACTGCGTAAACTGCTGGTTGGTCTCCGAACTCACATTCTCTCCTGGTACAGGCTCGCGCTACGGACATGAATTGGCCGGCTCATCCGGCGGTTGTTCAATGTCCCCAGGGATAATCCGCCTCGAACACGCGTTCAAACGAGAATAACTCTTCGAAGTCTTCTCGCGTATCCGTATCCTGCTTCGTCAACACTCCGTGGTCGACCAGGAGGAACACGATTTCTCCCAGGTCGGAGGTGGCGTTGACACCCCAGTGCTCAAGTACGGTACGCGCCAGGAGACCGAAGCGCTTCAAAGCGAGGACTCGCACCGAGCTTGCCAGTTCGGGTCCCGTGATGTGGCGGGTTGCATCGATCTCCATCATCCGCCGTTCCAATGCTTCCAGGACGAACAGATACGCTTGCGTCGCGTACCGCGGATTGCGACGACAAAGCTGCTCGATGACTTCGTGCTCCGGTGGCCTCATGCTTCCGCCCACCCCCCACCTTTCCGTGCGACTCCGGCCTCGGGCGCCCTGCATGGTCCCCTGCCCGGGCCCATCTGACCAGCAATGTAGAAACGATCTAAAACCGGGGTCAAGTTTCGGCGGCTATCCAACACGCCGGCGGCGCCGCACTCGGTTCGAGTGAGGCCCGGCCGCCCGTGGCGTCCCGAAGTGCCCGGTCCAGTCGATCGGCTGTTCCGGTGGCGATTCGAATCGTCGTGCGCACCGAGTCTGA
This sequence comes from uncultured bacterium, assembly GCA_965371255.1. Lineage (GTDB taxonomy): Bacteria > Gemmatimonadota > Gemmatimonadetes > Palauibacterales > Palauibacteraceae > JARFPW01. The sequence continues at coordinate 80 of CBDUXS010000095.1, read as the reverse complement.
ATACTCGTCACCATCCCGCACGGCTCCGTGAAGCGCGAGCGCCCGGGCGACAGACCCCGTATCCTCGAACCCATAGGTAA
>CBDUXS010000094.1:0-5272 GCA_965371255.1 uncultured bacterium | reverse complement strand
TCAAGGTGGTCACCCTCGACGAATTTTGCGGCGGGGTCCTCGAGTTCCTCCTCGATCCCCAACTGGCTGATCGGCACGAAGCCTTCGACGTCATTGCCGAGATCCACAACGACGCCCTTGTCGAGCAACCGCACGACGGAGCCGCTGCACTCGGTTCCCGGAGTGTACTGCTGTGCCAGATCGTACCACGGATCTTCCTCCGTCTGCTTGAGACCGAGTGAGATCCGCTTTTGATCGGGGTCGATATTGAGGACCACGACCTCGACTTCCGCGCCTTTTCTTACGATTTCCGACGGATGCTGAACGCGGCGCGTCCAACTCATGTCTGAAATGTGTACCAGGCCGTCGATCCCCGGCTCGACTTCGACAAACGCACCGAACGATGTGAGATTCCGCACGATGCCGGTAATCTTGGTCGCCGGCGGATACTTGGCAGGCAAGGCCAGCCACGGATCTTCTTCGGTCTGCTTCATGCCGAGAGAGATCTTCTTCTCTTCCTCGTCCACACGCAGAACTACGCACTCGACCTCGTCATTGATCGACAGCAGCTGTGAGGGGTGACGTACGTTTCTGGTCCAGCTCATCTCGGAAATGTGAACGAGTCCCTCGACACCCTTCTCCAGTTCGATGAACGCACCGTAGTTCGTGATAGACACGACGCGGCCACGAACCCGGCTGCCAACCGGGTACTTCGCGGCGACGTCTTCCCAGGGATACGCCTCGAGTTGCTTCAGGCCCAGCGAGATTCGCTCGCGGTCCCAATCGATGTCGAGGATCTTAATCTCCAACTCGTCGCCGATCTGACAGACTTCTGACGGATGTCCGATGCGACCCCAGGACATGTCCGTGATGTGCAGAAGTCCATCCATTCCGCCGAGGTCGATGAAGGCACCGAAATCGGTAATGTTCTTGACCACACCCTCGCGGATCTGGCCGACCTCGAGTTCATCCTTCAGTTGATCGCGTTTGCCGGCGCGCTCCTCTTCCAGGATGACCCGCCTGCTGACGACGATATTTCTGCGCCGCTTGTTCAGCTTGAGGATCTTGAAATCGTACTCGTGGCCGATCAGATCGTCAACGTTCGGCACGCGCCGCAAGGCGATCTGTGAACCCGGCAAGAAGGCGTCCACTCCCATGATGTCAACCGTTACGCCACCCTTGATCTTACGCTTCAGCGTACCCGGCACGGCCTCCTCGTTGTCATACGACTCCTTGATTTTCTCCCATACGCGGAGGAAATCGGCCTTCTTCTTGGACAACACGACCACACCGTCGTTGTCCTCAAGACTCTCGAGGAACACCTCTACCTCGTCACCTGGCTGGAGCGCGTCGGGGTCCTGGAATTCATCCAGGGGAACGGCACCCTCGGACTTGAAACCCACATCGAGGATCACGACGCTGTCTGTCTTGCGGAGGACGCTTGCCTTCACGATCTCGCCCTCGACGATGTCGCTCAGCGTATCTTCGTACATGGCCAGCATCTCGTCGAACTCGTCGTCCGAGTACTCGCCTGCCTCGAGGTCTTCGATGCTCATTCCCCCGCCGGCCATCCCCATTACCATGAGCATTTCCAGTTCCGCTTCCGCGGAATCGCCGCCGGTCGATGTCGAAGCGACAGCGGCTGGCGCCTCTTCCGGTAAGGACTGCTCATTTGGGGGATCTGCGGGGGCGTCGATGGTGTCCGGCTCGTGGACGGTTTCCGAATCGGTAGAAGTCTGATCGTTCATTGAATTTTGACAACGGAGTGTTGAGGTTCATGCCCGGTTGCGAACATCCTGAGAAAGCGCGAAAAAGTAGGCGTGGCGGGGCCTTCCGTCAACCTGTCGAAGGGACCTTCGCTCGGTAGAGTTCGACGATCTTCGCCACGACTTCCTGCGTTGTGAGGCTTGTGGTGTCGAGTTCAACGGCATCGTCCGCACGGGCCAGTGGAGCAATCTGCCGAGCCGCGTCGAGCCGGTCGCGCTCGGCGAGCCGCGACACCTCTCCCGAGACCCCTTCTTCGGTAGATTCACCGGGCCGCTGTGCCAGGCGTCGGCGGGCGCGCACGGCGGGCGTTGCCGTGAGGAATATCTTGAGCGTCGCCTCGGGCAGCACCACAGTGCCGATATCCCGGCCGTCCATCACGATACACATATGCGCCGCAGCGTCGCGCAGCGTTTTGGTTACCCGGTCCCGGACGTCGGCGCGGGCCGCCACCTCCGAAACACGTGCGTTCACTTCGGATGACTGAAGCCATGGCCCCGGGGAAGAACCGTCGAGGCGAAACTTGAATTCAGGTGGAGTCGCCGCGAGTGAGATTTGCAACCGGGCAAGACCCGACGCGAACTCTTCATCAGATCGCCAACCGTCACGCAACGCGATCCAGGTGATGGCACGGTACAGGAGGCCGGAATTCAAATGGACCAATCCGAGTGCCGCCGCAACGTCTCGTGCCGTCGTGCTCTTTCCGGAAGCCGAAGGCCCATCGATCGCGATCGCCATGGAGTCGCTCATCGATGTCCCTGCACCGCGGCGCAGTCGTCCCAAAACGTCGGGTACGACACCGCCACGCAGGCCGGGTCGTCAAATTCGATCTGCGAGCCCGGCGCGGCGGAGATCGCCCCAAACGCCATTGCGATCCGGTGGTCTCCGCGAGTGCGCACGCTGCCGCGCGGAACCAGGTCGGGATTACCCGATATCATCAGGCCGTCCGGCGTTTCCTCGACCGTGCCACCGATCGCTGCGAGGTTCTCCGCCAGCGCCCCGATCCGATCGGACTCCTTGAGGCGCAACTCTCCCGCGCCGGAGATCGCGGTCTGGCCATGGGCTCTGGCCGCGAGCACGGCCAGGAGCGGGATCTCGTCGACGAGGCCCGGAATCTGATCCGCTTCGATCCGTACGGCTCGTAGCGGACCCGGGACGACGGACACCGAACCGACCGGTTCACCGCCCCATTCGTCCCGGATCTCGATTTCTACTTCCGCTCCCATCTGCTCCAGAACATCCAGGAAGCCCGTTCGCGTCGGGTTGAGCATCAAACCGTCAACCGTAAGCGCACGTTCTCCGAGGAGGGCGGCCCCAAGAAGGAATGCCGCCGAAGAAGGATCACCCGGAATCTGGACGTTCATGGCTTGCAGACTGGCTCGCCCACCCGCGTCCAACTTCAGGTGGGCACCCTGGCCATCCGGCCCGAAACTCAGCGGGACACCGAGATGCGCCAACAGTCTTTCCGTGTGGTCTCTCGATCGACCGGGCTCCCACATCTCGAATTCGACGCCTGCCCCGACCGCGGCCAGTACGAGAGCGCTCTTGACCTGGGCGCTCGCAACGCGGGAGCGATAACGAAGCACCCTTAGCTCCCCGGACGCGCGAGCGTCGAGTTCAATCGGTAGACAACCTTCATTACCGGTGTAGGTGATTCGTGCCCCCATCGCCTGCAGGGGATACACGACTCGGTCCATCGGCCGCGATCGCAGCGACGCATCCCCGTCGATCCGGGCAGGCAGGCCGAGTCCCGCCACGAGACCCGAGAGCAATCGAGCCGAAGTTCCACTGTTACCGCAGTCCAACGTGACCGAATGCCCCGGCCAGGTGGAAGGTGGCGTCACCACGGCACGATCGGCCCCAACCGGCCATTCGATTCCTACACCCAGTTCCCCCAGAGCCGTTGCCGTACTCCGAACGTCTTCTGCCTCCGGCAGCCCTTCGATCACCGAGATGCCCGGGGCTAACGCCGCAATCATCAGAGTCCTGTGGGAGATCGACTTATCACCCGGGACACTGACCGAAACCGCCCCGTTGCTCATGTGGAGACTTCCCGCAGGGGAACTTCGATCGACATGCCGTCTTCCGCCGCGGAAACATCCGGAAACACGCTTCGGGCTTCAGCCACCAGGCGACCGGGCTGCTCCGAGTGCCGTGCGCTGAAGTGCGTCAGGACCAATCGGCCGACTCCCGCGGCCGCCGCGACCTCGGCCGCCTCACGCGCCGTGGAGTGTCGGGTCTCTATGGCCCTCTGAAGGTCGTCGTTACCGAATGTCGCCTCGTGAACGAGAAGGTCGGCGCCAGTGGCTGCATCCCGGACGGTCTGGCACGGGCGCGTGTCCGCCGAGTAAACCAGACGTCGCCCGGGGCGAGAGTGACCGACCAGATCGCTCGCCTTGATCTGTGTACCGTCCGGAAGCTCCACGTCGTGGCCGTGATGCAGGCGGCCGAACAGCGGACCCTCCGGTACGCCCGCTGTGCGTGCCTTCGTCACATCGAATCGACCAAGGCGGTCCGTCTCGACGAGCGCGAAACCCAGGGAGGCAGCCGTGTGGTCCGTCCGGAAGGCCCGCACGGAATACTCCCCGAACGAAACTTCCTCTTCCGGCTCGAGGCCTTTGACCACGACCGAAAATCCGAGGTGGTCCCCGCCGATCTGAAGCGCGGCTCGAAGCGCTGTTTCCGCGCCGGCCGGGCCACGCACGACCAGATCCTCGGTTCGATCCTGCAGGCTCATCGTTCGCAGCAAGCCCGGGATTCCCAGGTAGTGGTCCGCATGCATATGCGAGATGAAGATCTCTCGAACACCGAAACCGACGGCGAACCGCATCATCTGGCGCTGCGTACCTTCACCGCAGTCGAACAGATACAGGTCGCCACCTCGCTGCACAGCCAGGCAGGCAACGCCGCGGCGAACGGTGGGCCGGGACGAGGAAGTTCCGAGAAAGGTCAGTCTTAGCACGGGCAGCAACCTATGTTCGGGGCACGCACCGTGCATGGGACGGCACCAATGCGGCCCCACTAGTATAGCCGCTCCCCGGTCGTCTATGCGTTTCTGAAGGTGCGCGTGCGACAGACGATCGACCATGTTTCCAGCCCGCTGTCAGGGCGAAAGGCTGATACAAGAGCAGAATGCAAGGCGACCGACCGCAGCAGGGATACGATCTCCTCACCCTGCTCCGGAAACTGGAGACCCGGATTGCTCGGCTCGAGAAGCGGTGGCGCGCCTTCCGATCCGATCCACGGCCGGAGCGGCTGCAGGAATTCCGTCGCACGTTCGAGGGCACGGAGCGGGCGTTATCTGCGCTCGCGTCATGCCTTGGGGGTTCCGATGAGATTCGTCCCGGCACCGACGCTCGAACCGTCGTGGAAGCGGGTCGCGCACTAGACACGACACTGGCCGAGGTATCCCGGGCGTGGGGATTCCTGCGGAACGAACCCGATCCGGCGGGACTAGACGGGCTGGCGGACCAGCTGGCCCGGGCTGAGGCCGCGGCCGCAATTCTTGGACTTGCACTACCGCCCCTCC
>CBDUXS010000093.1:0-5277 GCA_965371255.1 uncultured bacterium | reverse complement strand
GCCGGCGACGAGGTCATCGCGCGAGACTTGATCGAACCGTTGGCGATGAGCGGCTTTTCCAGCCTGTTTCTGGCCGCGTATAAACTCCCGCTGGCGGCCCTCGTTGCGATCGGGGCCGTCGGTCTCGTTACGCCGACCCTGAACAATTCAGGGATCCTGGAAAGCCTGGGATCCCAGACCATCGGGCTTGGTTTCGTGCTGGTGGTAGCGCTGCTGTTCGTGGTGTTTCGAGAGATCTTCACGGCCGTCCTCGGGGCAGTGCCCGTGCTGATCGCAGCGCTCCTGTACTGGTCACTCGAACTGGGGACTACCAGGAATTGGGGCGCGTTCGGCTTGTGGCTGGCGGCCCTGTTCGTCGTTTATCTGGCGATCGATCTGTTCTTCTTTCCGCGTCCCGTCCCGCCCGCGCTATTCCTTTACACGAGCGACGGTGCGGGCAGCCCGTATCGGCGGCGGAAGGACGCGCCCTGGTGGCTTGACGGAAATGCCTACTGGGTCTGGCGCTATCTCATGCTGACTCCGGCCGAAATCAACAAGTTCTGGGAGCGCGACTGGGAGCGCGTCGAGTTATGGATTCGGGCCGATGGCCCCGACGCGGGAATGTTGGAGTGGGTGGTAACGGATGGCCACTATCGGGAGCTCTGGACCCCATACGAACGCCTCGGCCGAGGTCCGGTCCTGGAGCGCTGTCGGGCCGATGCCCGGGCCGCGATGGACTCGGGAATATCCGGAACCTGGCTTCTGGAGGTGGACGCGAATCTCATTTTCCACACGCCGTTCTATCGCGCGGTCAGTTTCGTGGCCGACAGGGGGACGGTGCCAGCCCGCCGTGTGGCGCACCTGATTCGCTCGATGTGGGCGCAGTCCCGTGAACCGGACATCGAAGCGGCGCTGGCTCGACTCGATGAGGTCAAGCTGGCACGAGGTCCCGACCTGCTGGACGACCTGCCCGAGCTCATTGCCGATCGGGCCGCCCGCCACATTCTCTCGCTGCCATGGACGCACTGGCGCTATCCTCTGGGGGCGAACCGCCGGCACGAGCCGCGGATTTATGCGTCGCAAGGTGTATCGGACCCGTATGCGGCGGCGGATCCGGCCTTGCAGATCAAATGCAACGACGACGGAGGACCGGTTGACATATCGTGATCTGGATCAGCGGCTGATCAGCGCACTCCAGGAGAATGCCAGGCGCTCGATTCGACAGCTGGCGGTGGAACTCGACGTGGCGGCGACTACCGTGGGCAAACGTCTGGCCGACCTCGAAGCACGTGGTGTGATCCGCGGGTACCGGCCCGACATCGACTACCGAAAACTGGGCCTCGGGCTCGTCGCCGTGACCCGCATCAAGGCACGAGGCGACGCACTTCCGGCCATCGTCGAGTCGCTGACCTCCCATCCGCATCTGACGCATGTATATGAGACTACCGGCGAGTTCGATGTGATGGTGATCGGGCGGTTCGCCGACGAGTCACAGATGAACCGGGAGATCAAAAGCATGCTGAGCATGCCGGGCATCGAGGGAACGAATACGTCCATCGTGCTGGACGCGCCCAAGGAACAACTCGACGTGGTCCTGCCGCGGGAATGACGGTAGACCGATTGCAGGCAAAGGTTACGGCTTGCCGCGCCTGCCCTCGTCTGGTCAGCTGGCGCGAACAGGTTGCGATGGAAAAACGGGCGGCGTTTCGAGACGAAGAATACTGGGGAGCGCCGGTCCCCGGATTCGGCGATCCAAGAGCCCGGCTGTTGATCGTCGGGCTTGCGCCTGCCGCTCACGGCGCAAACCGCACGGGCCGGATGTTTACGGGAGACCGTTCCGGCGACTGGCTTTACCGCGCCCTTCACCGGGCGGGCCTGGCCAACCAGCCCGGTTCGACGAATCGAGGCGATGGTCTCGAACTTCGTGATACCTGGATCACCGCGGCCGTCCGCTGCGCGCCGCCCGGGAATCGGCCCACGCCCGAGGAGCGGGACACGTGCGCCGACTGGCTGTCGCGGGAAATCGCATTGCTGCCCGATTTGCGCGTCGTCGTGGCTCTGGGCGGCTTTGGATGGGACGCCCTGCTCCGAGTACTGGACGGGCGGGGATGGGAAGTGCCCCGTCCGAAACCGAAGTTCGGCCATCTGGCCCGCGTCGAACTTACTGGCGAGGGCCGCCGGTTGACGCTCGTCGGCTCGTATCATCCGAGCCAACAGAATACGTTTACCGGACGGCTCACGGAGGCCATGTTTGACGCGGTGTGGACGGCAGTGGGAGACAGCCTGGCAGCCGGTTGAACCGGAGCGCGCCGCATGCTCAGCCCATTAGCCTACGTCAGGAGATGCATGTGTTGAATCGAGGTGTTGCCTTTCTAGCCCTGCGCCTCGCGGTTGTGGGGATCTTCTTGTGGCACGGCGTTCCCAAGGCGATCGACTTCGGGTTCGCGAGCGACAAGTTCGTCGGCTTCGGTCTTCCGGGATGGCTGGGTCCGCTTACGGGATGGGTGGAGGTCCTGGCGGGCGGCATGCTGCTCATCGGCCTCAAGCATCGATGGGCCGTGCTGGCCCTTCTCGTAGTCATCGTCGGGTCTCTTGTGACGGTTCAGATTCCGGGCGGAGTGACTGCCGGTCTGGAAAGAGACACGATGGTGTTTGTCGGTTTACTCGTCCTGCTCGCCGAGCCGCGGCTTGCTTACGGACTCGGCGGCGCGAGCACGCCCGCGGAGGGCGCCTGAACCACGAACTCGCCGAGAAACAGATCCGGGGCCAATGAGTTCAGATCATGATAGGGCGCGTGTCGACGAGTTGCGGAGAGAGATCCGACGGCACGACCGGCTTTACTACGCCGAAGATCGGCCGGAGATCTCTGATGCCGACTATGACCGGATGTTCGCCGAGCTCAAAGAGCTGGAGAGCGACTTTCCGGAATTCGTCACGTCCGATTCCCCCACGCAGCGTGTCGCCGGCGCCCCTCTCGACAAATTCGAGACCGTAGCGCACGAAGCTCCGATGCTCAGCCTGGACTCAGCCAAGGACCCGGAGGCGCTCCGCCGGTTCGACGAGCGGGTCCGCAAGGCGCTGGGCGAGGATGGAACGCCACGATATGTCGTCGAGCCGAAGCTCGACGGCCTGTCGATCGAACTCGTGTATGAGCACGGGCAACTGGTCCGAGCCTCGACACGGGGTGACGGCGTCCTGGGCGAAGACGTCACCGCCAACGTCCGGACCATCCGGACGGTCCCGCTGCGACTCACGGATGATGGACCGCCGGTTCCGGTTCTGCTGGCGGTCAGGGGAGAGGTGATCATCCGCACGAAGGCGTTCGCGGAGCTGAACGAGCGCCTGATGAACGACGGGAAGGAGCCGTTCGCCAACCCGCGGAATTCTGCCGCGGGATCCCTGAGACAGCTCGATCCCGGCCTGGCGGCGAGCCGTCCGCTGGAGGTTTTCGTCTACGATGTTCTCGCCCTGGACGGCGCCTCGTTCAGCACCCAGACAGAGGTGCGCGAGACGCTCGGGTTGTGGGGTCTGCGGGTCAGCGAGCGCGTGGAGTTGGCCGAGGACATCGACGGTGTGCTCGCCTACTTCGCCTTGATCGAGGCTGAGCGCGACGACCTGCCGGTCGAAATCGACGGCATCGTGGTCAAGCTGGACGACCTGGCCGCTCGCGATCAATTGGGCACGACATCGCACCATCCGCGGTGGGCGTTCGCGTTCAAGTTCGTCCCGCGCGCCGAGGTCACACGCATTCTGAGAATTGTCGCCAGTGTCGGCCGCACCGGTGTCGTCACGCCGGTGGCGATAATGGAGCCGGTGCAAATCGGCGGCGTGACCGTGAGCCGGGCCTCGCTCCACAACCGCGAGGAAGTGGCCCGAAAGGGTGTTCGCGAGGGTGATCTGGTGCGCGTGCAGAGAGCGGGAGACGTGATTCCACAGGTCGTGGAGTGGATCGAAGAGGCGGGCCGCGAACGCGGTTCCGAGTTCAGCATGCCGCAAATCTGTCCGTCGTGCGCGACTCGCCTGATCGATCGCGGACCGTTCACGGTGTGCCCGAACAGCTTTGGCTGTCCGGCCCAGCTGACCGGTCGCCTTCAGCACTTTGGCTCGCGGCAGGGGCTGGACATCGAGGGGCTGGGCGAAGAGACGGCTCGCCTCCTCGTCGCGGAGGATCTCGTGCAGGTGTTGCCCGACCTGTTCAAACTGACGGTGGAGGATCTCGTCAGCCTCGAGGGCTTCGCGGACCTGTCGGCAGCAAACCTGGTGTCTTCCCTGGAACATGCGTCCGGCACAGAACTCCGGCGTCTCCTGTATGGCCTCGGTATTCCCGAGGTCGGCGCCGCCGTGGCCGCGGACCTGGCCCGTCACTTCGGGACGATCGACGCCGTGCGGACAGCGAACGCGGAAACGCTGGCGGAGGTGCCGGGCGTCGGCCCGATCATGGCGGAGCGGATTACGAATTTCTTCGCGGAGCCCCACAACCGCGACAACCTGGACGCGCTGCTGGCACACCTGTCCATCGCCGAGGTCGAGACGTCGTCCGTTGGCGGCAGTCTGGCGGGCTGCACGTTCGTGTTTACGGGTGGGATGGAGACGATGGGCCGCCCGGAGGCCAAGGCCCGCGTCGAGGCGCTCGGCGCCCGTGTCACCGGATCCGTGAGTGCGAAAACCGACTATGTGGTCGCCGGCGACGAAGCGGGTTCCAAGCTGGCAAAGGCACAGAAGCTGGGCGTCGCGGTTCTCTCCGAGACGGAGTTTTTGAGTCTGCTCCAGGCAGAGAGCGAATGATCATGCGGGCTGCGCGCTGACCGTGGAAAATATCGAAATCGCCGCAATCCTCCGGGAAATGGCGGTTCTGCTGGAAATTCAGGGCGGGATGAATCCGTTCCGCATCCGGGCGTATCAAAACGCGGTGTACACGGTAGAGGAGCACGCAACGCCGCTGCGCACCCTGGTCGGGGAGGGAGCCGATCTCACGGAACTGCCCGCGATCGGAAGCGAGATGGCCTCTCATATCGTCGAGCTCGTGACCACGGGCCAGTTATCGCGACTGGAGGAACTCGCCGCGGAGATCCCCCGGTCGCTCGTCGCGCTCACCCGTCTGCCCGGAGTCGGACCAAGAAAGGTCCGAAAGTTGTGGGACGAGTTGGGCATCACCTCGATCGACGAACTGGAGGTTGCGGCTGAAGCCGGAAAGGTCGCCGACCTGGACGGATTCGGGCCGAAGAGCCAGGGCAAGATCCTCGATGGGATCGCACGCTACCGCACCCGCCAGGGCCGGTTTCGCCTCGACGAGGTGGA
>CBDUXS010000092.1:0-5290 GCA_965371255.1 uncultured bacterium | reverse complement strand
GAGGAGTTTCACCTGCTCACGCTGGACGCACAAAACCGCGTGACGCGTCAGTCACTCATCACGAGGGGTATTCTGAACAGCTCGTTGGTACATCCGAGAGAGGTATTCCGTGCTGCGATCGCCGAAGCCGCGGCAGGCATCATAGTCGTGCACAACCATCCGAGCGGGAACCCGGCGCCGTCCGCCGATGACAAGGCGGTCACGACGCAACTGGTGGAAGCGGGCAAGCTGCTGGACATGCCGATGTACGATCATGTGATTGTGGGCGGTGATCGCTACTTCAGCTTTGCGGAGGCCGGCCTGTTGTGACCACTGCGCGCGCCGAAATCGATCCCCACCTGGCCAAGGCGCTGGGCCAGCAGGCCGATCGCCTGGACCTGGAAATGATCGACCGTGCATACAGGTTCAGCGCGGACGCTCACCGCGGCCAAAAGCGGCTCTCCGGCCACGCGTTTATTTCGCACTCGGTGGCGGTCGCACGGATTCTGCTGGACCATCACATGGATTCCGTCACGATTGCGGCGGCCCTCCTCCACGACACCGTAGAAGATTCTGATGTCCTGATCGATGACATTCGTGAGCAGTTCGGCGACGAGGTAGGTGAGATCGTTGACGGCCTAACCAAGATCTCCAGCCTCAACTTTCGGTCCAGCACGGAAGAACAGGTTGAGAACTACAGGAAGTTGTTGCTCTCCATCGCAAAGGATGCACGGGTCATCATCGTAAAGCTCGCGGATCGCCTCCACAACATGCGCACGCTGGAGCACCTGCCGGCAGACCGGCGGGAAAGCATCGCACGAGAAACCCAGGAGCTGTACGCACCCCTGGCCCACCGTTTCGGCATGGCGGGGATCAAAGCGGATCTGGAGGATCTCGCGTTCAAGTTCCTCGAAACAGAGGACTACAAGACCCTGACCAAGAAACTCCGGGCGAAACGCGGACAGCGCGAGGAAATGATCAACCGCCTTCGGGTGCCGCTCGTCGAAGCGCTCACCGATTCCGGTATCGAAGAGTGCGAGGTGACCGGCCGGCCGAAGCACTTGTGGTCGATTTACCGCAAAATGAAAGCGCGGGACAAGCCGCTCGAGGAGATATACGACCTGATGGCGATCAGGGTGTTGGTCAAGGAAGTTCAGGATTGCTACCACGTGCTCGGCGTGATCCACCATCAATGGACACCGCTGCAGGAGCGCATCAAGGATTACATCGCGTCGCCCAAATCGAACGGCTACCAATCGCTGCACACCACGATCTTCGGCCCGGGCGGTGAGTTGTACGAAATTCAGATTCGCACGTGGGAGATGCACCGCACTGCCGAGTTCGGCATTGCGGCGCATTGGGTATATAAGGAAGGAAAACAGCCAGACGAGTTGGACGAGCGCCTCGCGTGGTTTCGGCAGCTCATCGAGTTGCAGCAGGCTGCACATTCCGCCGAAGAATTTCTCGAGTTTCTCAAGATCGACCTCTACCAAGACGAGATCTTCGTCTTCACGCCGAAAGGTGACGTGAAGCGGCTTCCCAAAGGCGCGACGCCCATCGATTTTGCCTTTGCGGTTCATACCGAGGTGGGACTCCGCTGCCAAGGTGCCAGAATCAATCAGCGGATTGCCCCGCTCCATCGTCCCCTCGCGAACGGTGATACGGTGGACATCATCACGGGGCCTCATGCCAGGCCGAGTCGTGATTGGCTCAATCACGTGAGAACGGCGCGGGCACGACACAACATCCGCCATTGGGTCAAGCAGGAGCAATCAGAGCGCAGCATCGCCCTGGGCCGTGAGATCCTCGCCCGGGAGTTGCGACGCCGGCGGCTGCCCCGGCCCAACGACTCGGCGATGACGTCGGCGGCCGAGGCGCTTTCCGTCGGCTCCGAAGAAGGTCTGCTCCAAGCCCTCGGACACGGCGATGTTCCCACCGGTAAGATCATCCGCGCGTTGTTCCCCGACCGGCCCGCCGAGGACGCGGAGGATACCAAGCCCACGGCGTTCGGCCGCGTCATCGATCGAATCAGGTTGGGCCGCGGCGTGCGGATTCAGGGGGTAGACGGCCTGTTGGTTCGCTACGCACAGTGTTGCCAGCCCGTCCCGGGAGATCCTGTAGTTGGCTACGTTTCGCAGGGCCGCGGTATATCGATACACCGGAGTGACTGCCCCAACCTATTGACGATTCCGGCGGATCCCGGCCGCCGTGTCGAGATCGATTGGCAGAAGATGGAGGGTGAAGTCTTCGTAGTGTGCCTTGGTCTGGTGGGAGAAGACCGCCGGGGATTGTACGCCGATTTGATGGCGGCGGTGACGGATAAGGGCACCAACATTCGCAGCGCCGAGCTGAAGAGCAAGGACGGCGAGATGTTCGGTACCGTGCTCGTCGAGGTGGAAAACGCAGCACAGCTTTCCAAGGTGATGCGCGCGATGCGGCGCACCAAGGGCGTTACATCCGTAGAGCGCCGGGAGCCACCGGCGCAGAGCGAGCCCGACTGACGGCGTGACGTTCAAACTCGAGCTGCCCTTCACGCCGGCCGGCGACCAACCGCGCGCCATCGCCGAATTGTCCGAGCGCCTGACGTCGAGCGACGAACGGTTCCACACACTGCTGGGTGTCACCGGCTCGGGAAAGACGGTTACGATGGCAAGCGCCATCGCCGCATACGGTCGCCCTGCGTTGGTCCTCTCTCACAACAAGACCTTGGCGGCCCAGTTGTACGGCGAACTCAAGGGGTTCTTCCCCTCAAACTCCGTCGAGTACTTCATCTCCTATTACGACTACTACCAACCGGAGGCGTACGTCCCGGCGACCGATACGTACATAGAAAAGGACGCGAGCATAAACGAAGACATCGACTCGCTGCGCCTGAGAGCTACCTCGAGCTTGATGGAGCGGAGTGACGTCATCATCGTCGCCACCGTGAGCGCGATCTACGGCCTGGGCGATCCCGTCGAGTATCGCAAGCTCATGGTCAAGATCAACGTCGGTGACACGACTCCCAGGGATGCGATCCTCCAGGAGCTGGTTCGCATCCGGTACTCCCGGAACAACGCCGTATTGGAGCGGGGCCCGTTTCGCGTGCGGGGCGACACCAGTGACAGCCTGCCGCCGTACGAGGAGCAAGCAGGTCGCATCGCGCTGTGGGGTGACACGATAGAGCGCGTCTCCAAGATCGACCCGCTCACCGGCCGAGTAATCGCTCAGTTGGATCGATGCGCCGTGTACCCCGCAACCCACTTCGTCGTGCGGCGGCCGACCATCGAGCGCGCCGTGGGCGCGATTCGGGAGGAACTCAAGGAAAGGCTCTCCGAGTTGCGAGCGGCCGGCAAGCTGCTGGAAGCCCAACGTCTCGAAACCCGCACGATGTTCGACATCGATATGCTCCTCGAGGCGGGCATGTGCGCCGGCATTGAGAACTACAGTCGCCACTTCTCGGGACGTCTGCCGGGTGAGCGTCCGGCCTGCCTGCTCGATTACTTTCCACCGGAATTCCTCACCCTCATCGACGAATCGCACGTCACACTCCCTCAGATCGGCGGCATGTACAAGGGAGATCGGTCCCGAAAACTCACGCTCGTCGAATATGGATTCCGCCTGCCCTCCGCCCTCGACAACCGGCCCCTGAACCGAGACGAATTCCTCGGCATCGTCAGCGATGTGATATTCGCGTCCGCTACGCCGGGTGAAATGGAATTGGCGCTGAGCGGCGGCAAGGCGGTGGAGCAGATCATCCGACCCACAGGGTTGATCGACCCGGCCGTAGAGGTCCGCAGCGTCTCCGGACAGGTCGATGACCTGCTGGCGGAAATCCGGCGTTGCGAAAGCGTCGGCGAGCGCGTGCTGGTTACTACGCTGACCAAACGCATGGCTGAAGACCTCACAGATTACCTGCAGCAAACAGGTGTGAGAGTGCGGTATATGCACTCGGACATCGTTGCAATCGAGCGAATGCAAATCATTCGCGGCTTGCGCCTCGGTGACTTCGACGTGCTCGTGGGAATCAACCTGCTGCGTGAAGGTCTCGACCTCCCTGAAGTCGGACTCGTGGCAATCCTCGACGCCGACCAGGAGGGATTCCTGCGATCCGATCGTTCGTTGATCCAAACCGTGGGGCGCGCCGCACGCCACGTGAACGGACGGGCCATACTCTACGCCGATCGGAAGACGGGATCCATGGAACGGGCCTTGGCGGAGATGGATCGTCGCCGGGAACTGCAGCGGTCCTACAACGACGAGCACGGCGTAACACCTGAGTCGATCCAAAAATCGGTGGAGGAGGTTCGCTTCGTCACACGAGTCGCAGACGCCCGTTCCGAACGCCCCGGAGGAGCCGAAGAGCCGGGCGGTGAGAGTACGCCCCTCGATCGCGAGAGCCTGATCGAGGTGTTGGAGCAACAGATGCGCGAGGCCGCCGCCGAGCTGGATTTCGAGGTGGCCGCCCGCCTGCGAGATCAGATCTTCGAGCTGCGCGCGGCAGGCGATCCGGTGCGGCGCGCGCCCCGAGGAATGGCCGGCCGTATCGAGCGCGCCGATGCGGCGGAGCGAATGTAAGATGGGTCGCACAGCAACCCGGAACGTCAGCGTCGGCCAACTGGAGCGGCAAGCCGCAACCCTGTGGTCGGAGCTGAAGCCGGGATCGGTCGTCTGGCTAACAGGTGATCTCGGCACCGGGAAGACCACCTTCGTGAAGGCCTTGGTTCGCGCAGCGTCCGGCCCTGAGGCACGCAGTCCCACGTTTGCCCTCATCCATGAGTACGACTCGCCGTCAGGTGTGATCGTACACGTGGATTGTTACCGGCTGCGGGATCCCGGCGAGGCGCTGGACCTGGACTTTCCCGGCTTGCTGCGCGCCGCTCGGCTCTTGCTCATCGAGTGGCCCGAACGGGCCGGATGCTACGCGCCCCCTCCCAACGCACACCTGCACTTCGAACACGGTGAGGCGCCGGACGTGCGCCGCCTGGAGAGATTGGCGTGAGTATCTGTCTGGCCGTTGACACGGCCACGGACGGGGCGAGCGTGGCCCTGGGCGACGGCGAAAACCTCATTGCTGAAATCAACCTGGGCCGGCGTCGGGCGGCACGGACCCTGACACCGGCCATCGAGCAGTGCCTGCGGCTCGCCGGCCTCAGCTACGAAGACCTCGACTCCGTCGCAGTGGCCGATGGTCCCGGAAGCTTCACCGGCCTGCGAATCGCCTTCGCCACCGTTCAGGGAATCGTGACCCAGCGCGATATCCCGGTTTTCGTCGCTCCCTCCCTGATGGTAGCCGCGCTGGCCGCAAGACAGCCTCTCGGGACACCCGTTG
>CBDUXS010000091.1:0-5290 GCA_965371255.1 uncultured bacterium | reverse complement strand
CGATGGTCGGGGGACCGCCTGTACGCTGGCCTCGAAATCGGGTTGACCGGCTGGGGCCGGTCTCCGATCTCCAACGTGGAGGTGGAGCTTCGAGGTGCGGCCGACGGAAAGGCAGTTGCGTCCTGGCTGACGCCCGGAGAAATCCAGGTAATCGTGGTTCCGATTCGTCTCGACCGGTTGCAACGCGTGCTGGAGGCGGGGGCCGTGGACAGCAGGATCCGCTGGGAAGACAACAGACTCGAGCGGCGATTGACGATATCCGGCGGTGCCTCGGCTGGGGCCGGCGATACGATTGTGCTGGACGGCTGGAAGGTAAACAGCGTGACCGCCGAGGCGCAGACTCCGCGCATCGCGGAACAGCTGCCCAAGGCCGCCGGCTGGTTGCTCGAGGGAGAATGGAAAGTTCCGGAAGCACTGGCCGGCCAGACGCTGATTCTCAGGATCGACGAGTCCCCCGCGGACTACGAGCTCAACGGCAGCGCGGCAGAATTCGCCGGCGACGGTGTCACGCTATGCGCTCCCTGCTCCAAGGGCACGAAACTGATTCTGACGGCGCGTTCGACCGCAGCCTGGAATGCCATGCCCGTGGTTCGGGCGTCCGGGAGTGCCGACTGATGAGGGCGCTGACGGCGCGACACGGCCGACTCGTCACTGGCCTGCTCGTCGCCGTTTCGATCGGGTCGGCAGCTGCCTGCACGTCGGATTTCGAGGCAATGGCAGAAACCGCCGATCTGCTGAGCGGGCCGGAGATCTGTGAGGCGCCGGTCCTGCTCGCGGCGCTTCCGGACGAACTCTACGAGGCCTCGGGAATCACTCGTGATCCCCGCAGATCGGACCTATTCTGGGTACACAACGACAGTGGAAACGACGCCATGCTGTATGCGGTCGACGTTTCCGGCACGGTCGTCAGCGTAGTGCCGATAGTCGACGCCTCGAATCGCGATCCCGAAGACATCGCGATCGGGCCCTGTCCGGGTGGCGACTGCCTGTACCTGGCCGATATCGGAGACAATCTCGCCGTGCATACGTCGGTCATGGTGCATCGCCTTCCGCTTCCTGACCTGCCTTTTTCGGCTTCGTCGGCCACTAAGACCATCGAGGGGGCTTCTGTCGAACCAAACGCATCCTGGCGCCTCGTGTACGAAGACGGTCGGCGCGATGCGGAAGCCCTGGCAGTCGATGCGGTAAGGTCCGAACTCCTGGTCATCTCGAAGGGTCGCAGCGGGGAAATCGTGTTGTACGCGATTCCGCTCGCCGACCTGCGCGATCGACCGGCTGAGCCGGACACGCTGCGCCGGATCGGTCGGCTGCGCCTGCCGACTGGGCCGAGCACGGGCAATTTCGTCACCGCTGCCGATCTTTCACCGGACGGGTCGACCCTGGCGGTGAGGAGTTACACTAATCTGTACACGTTCGCCTGGGAGGGATCTGCGGCTTTCGATACCGCCGTGGCACCGAGCTGGGCTTCATTGATCCCGGCGCACGAAGCGCAGGGAGAAGGCTTATCGTGGGATGCGTCGGGTGAGAGCCTGGTGCTCGCGAGCGAAGGCCGCGGGGCAACCGGCCCGTCCCTCAGTCGGATTCGCTGTCCGGCTGAGGATTCGTAACCGAACTGGACGGGCCCGGCGAAGCTGATGCGTCGACCTCGGGAGACAGGATCGAGTGCACCTCGTCGCGGAGAGGCTTGACCGGATCCACCTGTTCGATTTCTCGTTGAATCTGATTCAGGCTGCGCCGGAACTCACGCATTGCACTGCCCAGCGAGCGGCCGAGTTCGGGCAACCGGCGAGGGCCGAACACGATCAATGCGATCACGAAGATGATCACCATCTCGGTCAGGCCAAGATTGCCGATTCCCATCTCAGCCGGAGTCCGTCAGCGCCTCGAGAGTCGACTCGCCGTAGAACATGCGAATATAGCGGGCCTGGATCGACGTGACCCGGCGCACAACCCAGATCAACTCGACGCCAACCGGTTCCGACGGGGCCGTACGAAGGCGCATGTGGGCCTCGGCGGGCGTCTGGTTGCCTTTTCGGAGATTGCACTTGCTGCAGGCGGTCACGACGTTGAGCCAGGAGTTGTCGCCCCCGCGGGACAGCGGCAGGACGTGATCGCGCGTGAGAGACTCGCGATAGCCGAATTTTGAACGATGGCGACCGCAGTACTGGCAACTGTAGCCGTCGCGAGCAAACAGGAAAGTGTTGGTTACCTGGCGGCGGAAGCG
Source organism: uncultured bacterium (assembly GCA_965371255.1). Lineage (GTDB taxonomy): Bacteria > Gemmatimonadota > Gemmatimonadetes > Palauibacterales > Palauibacteraceae > JARFPW01. The sequence goes on along the minus strand of CBDUXS010000091.1, from coordinate 3,066 downwards.
CCTTGGGACGTGGATGAACCGGACGAGCCGGATAACCACGGGGGCCGGAAAACATTGCGTTTCCGATCGGTAGAGTCGTGACTCGTCTACTTCGAGCGCCTCTGCCTTACCATCGATAATGAGCCTGAGAGCCCGCCTGACCGGCAGGATCGTAAGTGGCTCAAACGAGGCATTCAGTGCGAGACAGCCCATGTGGTCGGCGACCTCCTTGCGTTGCCGCGACAGTCTGGAACTCTTCGGGCCCGCCGTCAAGGTGATGCCGGTCGAGACGTGCCGCGTGACGTTTGCGCGTCCGGTGCTCCAGAGCTTCACTTACACGATACCCGGCAATCTAGCGCAAAGTTTACGCCCCGGCGTCCGTGTGCGGGTTCCGTTCGGTCAGCGCCGCGAAATCGGACTGGTCGAATCCGTCGGTCAGGCCGACGGATCGGGCGAGAAACCGCTGAAAACGGCGCTTCTGAAGCCGGTTCTCGATGTGCTCGACGCGGAGCCGTTGCTGGATGATGCGCTCCTGCGCCTGTGTCGCTGGACGGCCGACTACTACGTGGCCCCGATCGGTCTCGTACACCGTGCGGCGTTGCCGCCCGGGCTCCTGTCATCCCGGAGCCCCTCAGGAGCCCGGCAGAAGACCCACCAGGTCGTTCAATTGACGGCCGAACTTCCTACCCTGCTGGAGCGCGAAGAAGCCTTCGGAAAAGCACATCGACAACGGGAGGCTTTCGAAGTCATCGAAGCGCTCGGTGGCAGCGCTGTTCTGACGCACCTCGAAACGGGATTAGGGTTCAGTCGAAGCGTCATTCGCGGTCTCACGGAACGCGGCGTAGCGAAAATCACGGCACAGACAGTCGAGCGCGATCCGTTCGAGACTGATGATCCGGTCGAGCCTTCTCCCACTTCGCTGACGCCGGACCAGGTTCGCGTCCTGGATGGACTGACCGAACAGCTGCTGGCTGCACGGTCCGATCCGAGCATTGCATTGCTTCGAGGAGTGACGGGTTCGGGCAAAACGGTCCTCTACACGCGGCTCATCCAGGCGGCACTCCAAATGGGCCGCACGGCGCTGGTGCTCGTCCCCGAAATCGGCCTCACTCCGCAGACCGTTGCCCGGTTCCGGGCCGTGTTCGGCGACGGCATAGCGGTTCTGCATTCGGGCCTGTCGGCAGGTGAGCGACACGATGCCTGGCGCGCGTTGCGGAACGGCACGAAAAGAGTGGCGATCGGTACCCGTTCCGCGGTCTTCGCACCCCTTGCCGACCTCGGCGTCATCGTAATCGACGAGGAGCACGACGGCAGCTACAAGCAGAGCGAAACGCCGCGGTACCATGCGCGGGCCGTGGCGGCGATGCGGGCTCGGATGGAAGGGGCTCTGCTGGTTCTGGGGTCTGCCACGCCGTCACTGGAGAGCTGGCACAATGCCCTCGAGGGCCGATACCGGCTCTACGAACTCGAAAACCGGGTCACAAGGCACCAGTTGCCCGAAGTCCGGCTCGTTGATCGGCGAAGCCGGGAAGGCGAGCGTGGCGCTGCCGTGCTGTCGGACGATTTAAGGAGGGCCATCGAAGCGAGGCTGCAGGGCAACCTCCAGACTCTGCTGCTGCTGAATCGCCGCGGGTACGCCACTTTCCAGCAGTGTGCGGCCTGCGGATGGGTGGCGACGTGTCCCGCCTGCAACGTGTCGCTCACCTGGCATCGTCGGCGTGCCCGGCTCGTGTGCCACCACTGTGGTTGGGAGGAGGCAGCTCCGGTTCAGTGTCCCGCATGTGCGGACGAAGACCTCGTTTTCGGGGGAGTCGGTACGGAGCAAGTCGAACGCATCCTGAGCGAGACGTTCCCGGCAGCGCGAATCGAGCGGATGGACGTGGACACTACGGGCGGAAAGTGGGCTCACGGGCGGATTCTACGCCGTGTTCGCGAGCGTGAAGTCGATATCCTGCTGGGCACGCAGATGATTGCCAAAGGTCTCGATCTGCCGGGCGTGACGCTCGTGGGCGTGATCGATGCCGACGTTGGCCTCAACCTTCCTGATTTTCGGGCCGCCGAGCGCACGTTCCAACTCCTGTCGCAGGTGGCCGGCCGGGCAGGCCGCGGAACGGAGGCTGGTGAAGTCCTGATCCAGACGCTTCGCCCAGAACATCCTGCCCTGCGTCATACGATGACCCACGATTTCGTAGCTTTCGCGACGGCGGAAATCGCCGACCGATCGGCGCCCGGATACCCGCCGCATCGGCGCATCGCCAACCTCGTCGTTTCGGGCGAGGATGAGGCGTCAGTTGCGGATACCGCCGAGGAATTGGCAGCATGGCTGGAGAGCGCGATTGAATCCAGGAAGTTGACCGTGTCGGTCGTGGGTCCGGCGCCGTGTCCGATCGACCGGCTGCGGGGACGCTGGCGCTGGCACATGCTTCTGAAGGCAGACACGGCAGGGAGCCTTGGTCCGCTGCTCCGGTATGCCGCCGGGAACTCACCTGTCGGCGGGTCATGCCGGCTCGAAATCGACAGAGATCCCGAGTCGTTACTCTGATCTGCTCCGCTCAACCGCCGGTCGGGTACCGGACGACGATCTGATCGGTCGGCGCGTTGACCGCGGGGATCCCTTCGGGAACCTCGTTGTTCGGACCAGCCGCCAGATCGCCGGTATGCCAGACTGCAGTGACCTGCTGGCCTTCCTCGTAGAGTCCCACGAGTCTCATGCTTCCCGTGCCCCGGCGGCCACTGAATGAGCGCGATCGGGCGAATCGAGCTATCGGAGTGCGGATGACCCACCGCCGGACGATCCAGGCGCCGTCGGGAAGCCGATCGAATTCGACATGCCCGCCCACCCCCTCCGTGTCGAACGGCAGATCGAGAACCTCATAGCTGAAGTCCAGCGTCTGCAGTTCCGAGCTCCTGGCGTCGATCCAGAACACGCCGGAAATGTCAGGCAGCCGACGGTCGGCCAGAGGTACAAATCGTACGCCGATGAGCTCCCGACCGTCGACGAACTTGCGTTGCAGGCTATAGCAATGACGGCGACGGAAGGACTCGGAAAGGAGGATCTCCGCGTCCGGCGCGTGAAACTTGACTCCT
>CBDUXS010000090.1:0-5396 GCA_965371255.1 uncultured bacterium | reverse complement strand
GTCCGTTTCCATGCCGACTCCGAGTCTCACGGAACGTTTGGGAGCCGGTGCCACCTGGATGCGCAGGTCGATGAGCGTATCCGTATCCGTGCGGCGCTCCGACGTTACGGTCGCGAAGCGAATCGCCTCAAGATTGTACAACCGACGCTGGCTGTCGATGATCTGGCCGTCGCGGAAGATGTCGCCCGATTCGAACGAGAGCAGCGACCGAATGATGTCGTCACCTACGTCGCCCGAGCCATCGATGCGTACCTCGCCGATCCGGACGCGCGGGCCCGTCTCGACCTTCAGCGTCACTTCCGCTTCCCCCGAAGCACGGGGCACGAAATAGTCACGCAGAACCGTCGCATTCACGTACCCCTGCGAACGGAGTTCCTCGGTGAGGCGTCCCTCGCCGATCGTCAGCAGCGAGAGATCGAGCGGAGCCCCGGCTCCGATGCCCAGGAGTTCGGCCTGTCGCTCGGGGGACAGAATACCCTCCGCCCCGACGACACTGAACTGACGGATTACCGTGGCATCACCCTCATGAACTACGAACTTGATTCGTGCCTTCCCTTTTCCTCTCGCCACCACCGTATCCACGGTCGCTTCACGGTATCCCCGCTGCCGATAAAACAGCTGCACCCGCAACATGTCCAGCGGCAATTCGCCTTCGGCGAGGTATCTCCGGCTGTGGGCGATTCCCCAGTCGGTAAGGGGACAAAAAGGAAGGGGGAAAACGAAGGCGAACGTACGGCAGCGTGTGGCTTCCGTGAGGATGGCCCGGCTCAGCTCGGCCTCGGAGAACCGTTCGATCCCCTCGAACGTGATCTCGACGACCTCCGGCTCACCTCGGTCCTGCGCCGCCACGGGCGTTGCCGCCCAGGTCAGCTGCGCGAACAAGGCGACGAGGAAGACTCGCGACGGACCGGCGCCGAATCCCGCGGCCAGATCCCGCGGCCGAATCACGCGGTGGCCGTGCCGTCGCCTGGGAGCGTCCCGGAGCGGTGCATCATCCACAGGCCGGTGCCGACGAGACCCAGGCTGATGATCTGCGCCAGCGTGAGCACACCGAAGAATCTATCGTCCTTGGCACGGAAGAACTCGACAGCGAACCTCTCGCACCCCGCGAGTACGACCCACAGCGAGAATAGCCAACCGATCGGTTTCCCTTGGCCGCGCATTCGCCACAGGACTCCGAAGATCAAGAGTGACAGGCCGACCTCGTACAGCTGCGTCGGGTGCACGGCGAGCACCGTGGAGTCGGTTACGGATTCCGGGATCGATACGCCGAATGCCCGGCGCAAGTTGCCCGCAGAACTCGGTGGTGAACCGTTCGGAAACGCTATCCCGACCCAGCTGTCAGTCGGCCGGCCATAGTCATCGCCGACCAGGAAACAGCCGATGCGCCCGATGCCGTATGCCAGCGCGTTTCCGGGCGCGAGCGCGTCCGCGATCAGTGGCTTCGATTCTCCTCGTCGGTGGACCTGGTACACCATCACCACGATCGCCCCGAGTAACCCGCCGTACCAAACGAGGCCGGCCCGCGAGAACAGCATTCCGAATGGATCGCGGGACGTAAGATCCCAGTTCAGAATCATGTAGTACAGCTTGGCCCCTGCGATCCCACCGATCAGCGCCCCCAGTAGCAGATCACCTGCGAATTCAGGGTCCCTGTCGACGCGGCTCAGCTCCGAGCGCAGAAGCTGGTAGGCCGCCAGAAAGGCCAGCGCCATCATCACGCCGAACGACGTAATGGTCAGCGATCCGATGATCGGGAGGTTGAGCGTGATCAATTCCGGATACATATGGTGGTCCCCTCAGGCTATGTTGGGTGCCAATCCGGGAAACGGATAGGCGGGATCCGCATTCAAGTCCAGACTGGATTGCTCGCCCGCCAGCAGCCGATGTCGGGCGACGCAGGCTACCATGGCGGCGTTGTCGGTTGACAGGCGAGGAGGCGGCGCGTGGACCTCCGCCAGTCCCGCCAGTTCCTTCGTGAGCCGATCCCGCAGACAGCCGTTCCTGGACACGCCTCCACCGAGAAGAACACGCCCGCAGCCTGTCAATTCGAGCGCGCGCCGGGTTTTTGCGACCAGGACATCGATCACGGCCTCCTGAAACTCCGCGGCCAGGTCGGGCCCGGCTCGTTCCAGCGCCGCATCTCCTCCGTCCATTCGGATCTTCCCGGCCAGCAGAGCAGCCGCCGTCTTGAGCCCGCTGAACGAAAAATCCAGATATGCCGGATCACCCGGATGATCGGTGGATACCAGCATCGGGCGTGGCAGATGGAAGCGTCCGGACTGTCCTGTGCTTGCAGCGCGTTCGATCTCGGGTCCGCCGGGAAAACCGAACCCGAACGTCCGGGCCACCTTGTCGAAGGCCTCGCCTACGGCATCGTCCCGGGTTTCTCCGAGCATCACGTAGTCACCCCAGAGCCTGGCATGCAGCAGCATCGTGTGTCCGCCGGAAACCAGGAGCGCCACGAACGGGGGCTGGACCTCCGGCGCGGCGACAGAATTCGCGTACAGGTGCGCCTCCATGTGGTGAACGCCCACGAGCGGCCGCCCCAGCGTGTAGGCAAATCCTTTCGCCCAGTTGAGACCCACGAGCAGCGCACCGATCAGTCCGGGCCCGGCGGTCACGCCCACACCGTCGATTTCTGCCGCCGTCACTCCCGCCTCGGCCATCGTCTCGGCCACCACGTCGTCAATCTGTCGAAGGTGGGCCCGTGCCGCGATCTCGGGCACGATGCCGCCGAAGCGCTCGTGGGCATCCTGCGACAGGATGACGTGGCCGGCGAGCTGAGACCCGATGAGTACGGCAGCCGACGTCTCGTCGCACGACGTCTCAATGCCGAGAACCGGACCATCGCTGAACGCACCGGTCCGCGTCATGGGAGCGGTCGCAGCGTCACGGCCGGGGGCTCGACGTCCGCAGCCACGGGCCCGCCGCCATCCAGCACGATCAACAGTTCGCGCTGCTCCGCCCCTTCGAGCGGCACGGATACGTCGAGCGTCACGTCGACGATGGCGTCGAGTTCGGCTGCCACGATGGAAGAGGCCCCCCGAATGACGATCGTCACCGAATCCGGGTCGACCGTGACTCGGGGAGCAGCTGCCCCGCGCAACCGGACCGGAACGCGTCGCCGACGAACGACCAGGGAGTCGAGAGTTACCGTCACGAGCACAGAGGGAGGCTCGATGACTACGCCCTGAATGCTGGCTGGAATCCTCAGTCCGACGTCGCGAATCACGGTATTGGACAGTGCCTGCAGTTCAACCCGACGCGTCGGGATCCGGGCCAGATCCTCGACCCAGGAAGACGGACCGCGCACGGTGACGCTTTCCGGCTCTACGAGCACCGGAGTCAGCACGGTAAACCCGGCGGCTGGCATCGCTTGCACGTCGGGCGCCACGGCGATTCTGGCCGTGACCCGGCGTTCGAACCGCAGGTCGAGCGCGGCGGGCGTAATGAAGCTGGGCACGACCCCGAGTTCCCGGTCGTACGAGACCTGGTCGAGCTGGAGTTGGATCCGCATTTCGGGCCCATCGACCGAATCGATCGTCACTGTTATGACAGGTTCTTCCATCAATAGCCCCAGGAGTTGACGGTTGAGCCCCTGAAACGTCGTGTTGACCTCGGGTGGCCCGCCGACCAGCACCCAAGAGGAGTCTGCCACCTCGTAAGAAACACGGGTCGGAACGGGTTGGGCCTGCCGTTCATCTGCCGTCACGCTGACCCACAGCAGCCCGACGATGATGAGGGCCGAAAGCTTGAAGCCCAGGTTGTCGAACAACTTCTGGCGCCAGTTCACAGCAGTTCCGGATCGCCGTTCCCGGTCCGAAATCCTCGGGACTCGGGGCCTTCATTCATCCGGTCCGAATCCCCCGCGACGCGCAGTTCGACCGCATCACCGGCGCGCAGGCTGTAGCCCAGCGGTGGGTATTGTCCGACAATGCGACCGGGTGCTTGAGGGGCATCGGGATCGAACGAGATTGAGCCGAGTTCCAACTTCGCTTCGGACAGAATCTGCAGGGCATCCTCGATGTGCAGTCCGAGCATGTCAGGAACCACGACGATCGGAGCCCCCTCGCTCACGACCAATATGAGCCGATTCGGAACTTCCAGTTCCGTGCCGGCCCCCGGACGAGTTTCGACGGCCCGGCCGGCTCCCATTGGATCCTCACGCCTCTCGATTTCGACTTCGTAGCCCAGACGCTCAAGCACGATGTTGGCCTGGCGTTCGGACAAACCGGCCACGTCGGGCAGCGTATGTACCTCTGGCCCTCGGCTCAGCGTGACTTCCACGGGAGCGCCGGGCCGCGCGAACTGACCGGCCAGCGGATTCTGGGCCAGCACCGTGCCTTCCGGAGCCTCGCGGTGCGCCACACCCCGCCGAACCGTGAATTCAAGGCCGGTTTCCTCGATGCGGCCGCGGGCTTCCGCCTCGAGCATGCCTACGACATCCAGCACTCGCACGACCGATCCGTCAGTCGCGTTGGCCGATGTGGGCGACATCCAGAGTACCGCCATCCCATAGCCCGCGATCAGGAAACCGGCCACCACACCCACGCTGAGCAATGCACGACGCTGTCCGGTGCGGGACCAGCGGCCCTCCCGTCGCGGCTCGCCGGACCGATGCCCCCCCAACCCACGCCGCCTGTTGTAACTCATCCGCCCTGTCTCTTTCTCAATCGCGATGCAAATGCGCCGTCCGAGTCATGTTCCCACGGCGCGATGAACAGGTCCGTGCCATCCGCGTGGCCGTCCGCTTCCCGCGCGAACTCCGGGTGGCGTTCAAGAAACCCGTCGACCTGTTGCTCGTTCTCCTCCGGCTCCAGCGAGCAGGTCGCGTATACGAGCAGGCCACCCGGCTCGACGATACCCGCCACGGCCTCCAACAACTCGCGCTGTTGCAGAACCAGCGCCTCGATTCGGCCGGGGGTCAGCCGCCAGCGGGCATCCGGCCTCCGGCGCAACACTCCCGTACCGGAACACGGCACGTCCAGAACGACGCTACGCGCGCTGCTGACCGCCGGGAACCGGCAATCCATCGCCAACAATAACGGCTCCGCTCCGGTCTGTTCCGCTCCGCGCCGGACCTGGCCCAGGCGTTCGGGTCGCACGTCGGCGGCGATGAATGGTCGGGCCGTCGACGCGAACCACAGGCCGATGCTCTTTCCCCCGGGAGCTGCACAGGCATCTAGTACCGGGCCCTCCAGGCTTTTACTCACATAGTCTACCACGGAGGAAGCCGCGGGATCCTGAACGATCGCGTGCGCCTCACGCATCGCATCTCCCGGCGACCCGCGCGTCAGCCGTCCCATGCGCGGATGACCGTCGAAGCGCTCCAGCCCGACGGAAGCAAACCGCTCCCAATCCGTCTCGGAAACCGGCCCGTCCAGAAACCGCAA
>CBDUXS010000089.1:0-5442 GCA_965371255.1 uncultured bacterium | reverse complement strand
CTTCGGGTGGCGCATCGGGTGGCGTCTGCGGGAGTGGAACCACCAACTCTGGCCGTGTTGCGGGCTCCGACCGAATTTCATCCACCGTGGTGTAATTATCCCAATCCAGATACGACCGCTTCAGGCCCCGAGGGAGCAAGGAATTGTTGCTTGCCATTTCATAGAACGGAAACGCCAGATCTGGCGACATTTCCGTCGACGTGGAGCGGAAGCATCCCCCCTTCGACCGTGCGCCGTCACCGACGAACAAGAATGCGCATTGCCAGGGATCGGCGAATCGTTTGCGATGGGTGGCGAGATCCTGTTCCGAAAGCTGAACGGCTCCTTCAGTGTGCCGGTGGTACCAACCCACAAGGATTCCCCGGAGACGGTCGATTTCCAGTCGGAGAGCCAGGCCCGCTTCCCGCGTAATCTGGTCGCTGGCGTCCTCGTTGAAGTCAAATCGGGACGGTACGGCTCCCGTCACAATGACAAAGCGCCGATTGACGTTGGGGTCCTCGCAGAGATCCCCTACCAGGTAACCGAACGGCACCGTCGTCAACGGAGCCTGCCAGACGTGCGCGTGCATCGCGAGCCACGCCCGCTGATCGACGAACACTTCGTACGATGACGAAACCAGATCATGCGGCAGCGACAGATCTGGCTTCCAGTAAATGCTTCGCAACAGCGGACGCGGGGACCAGATGTGGTACGCATCGCTTTCCGGCTGGCGTTCTTGTGGGAACTGCCAACTTGGAGCGTTTGCTGCGCGGTCCTGATCGTTTTCGCTCATTCACGCCTTCGTGCGGCGGCGGTCAAGCCAGTCGTCAAAACTCCGCTGCCGTTTTCATAGGCTCGGTCGTTCAGTTTCGTATAAGTTAAGAAACATGACCCTTGGATGCGCGGAGCGGCAAGTAGATCGTACGTTGACACGGACACGACGATCCACGACTCTCGCGAAGATCGGATGGATGTGGAAACAGGTGGGAGGAGGCGATCGTAATGCGAATTCTGGCCCTTGGGGTGATCTCTCTGTTTGTGGGAACGAGTCCGGCATTGGCGCAGTTTCGTCAACAGACGCCCGAAAAAGCCGGGTTTGGCGTCACGGCCGACCTCGTCTTCGCCCAGATGGGTGGCAGCATTGGCGACTCCCTCGGCACTGGTATCGGCGCTGCCGGTGCCGTCTTCATCCAGCCGGCCGGAACACCGGCTCGGCTGGGAGTTGGCGCTTCCTTTACGCGCTTCTCGACGGAGGGTCCTGGTGACGCCCTCAATAAATTCAGCGTCTACGCGCTGGCTGGTTGGCAGATTGTCGATCCCGAAACGTCTGTCATTCCGTACCTCCAGGGGACGATTGGTTACACTCGCCTCAGCGACGATGAGTTATGCGATGAATTCATTTGTGGCCAGGGAACGCAACTGCGCGGAAGGGTAAGGACGGGCATCCAAATCGGTGCCAATGTCGGCGTCGATATCCCCCTGACAGAGACTCTGAACGTAGATGTGGTCGGCACGTTTTCCTGGCTGGGCCTCGGTGATCTTCGCGTAGCTGGGCAGACTTTCGATGAAACGTCGGCCGACGGTTCGACCTTCGGGCTTCGAGCCGGGTTTACCGTCTTCCCGCGATAAGTCGACTCGACCGGGGCGTCACTGCAACTCGCGCGGTCCCCTGTGAGTCGCGAGCAGGTTTGCTGCCCGCGCTTCCAGCAGCGACTCGCTGAACTGGACCCTTTGTTCCAGGGCCTCGATCTTCGAGTTCTGCGTTTCAATCATCGCGCGCAGGTGCTCGTTCTGGATCCGGTCCATTTCATCCGAGCGCTTGTTCGCCGCATTCGACTCCAGCATCAAACCAAGCCGCTTCGTCAGCGGTCTGAACACCAACACTCCGCCGATTGTCAGAAACAGCGTCATCGGTACGAGTGCAATAATTATTTCTTCCACGATGGACGTCCCGTATCAGAGTTATTCGTAGCGCAGCGATTCTACCGGATCCAACGCCGCCGCACGACGGGCAGGCAGATATCCAGCGGAAAAGCCGATCATCACGAGAATCGACACACAAGCGATGCTGATCGGCCACGATAGTTTCGGGTTGGCGATGTACTGCATCGCGGGATTACTTACCGGAAGCATGTCCACCAGGAAGACGAGACTCGCGGCCAGTACGAGACCTGCCAGACCGCCAATCAGTGAAATGGCCAGTGACTCGAAGATGAACTGCCTGCGGATGTGCTTCTTTTTCGCCCCGACCGCCAGCTTTATGCCGATCTCCCGTGTCCGTTCACGGACTACGACGTACATGATGTTAGCCACCCCGACTCCGGCTACCAGCAGCGTAAACAAGCCGACCAATCCCAGGAATATCTGGATTCCAAAGCCGATCATGTTGGTTTCCTTCTCGGACTCGAAGAAGTCCCACATCGGCAAGGCACGCTCGTCCGTAGGATCGAACTGGAAGCGTGCACCCAGCACTTCATAAATGCGTTGCTTGGTCTCAGCCGCTCGCTCCAGTGAACGCGGCTGTACAAGAAGGTGGTTCACGTATCGATGTCCATAGATCGACGAAAATGTCGAAGCCGGAATGATGGCGCGATCTTCATCTGGACCGTTGTTGCTGCTATCCTGAAATTTCGGCTGCATCACACCGACGACGGTGAAGGGAATGCCATCGACATCCACCGTCTTGCCCACGGCGCCCTCGGAACCGAACAGTCGATTCGCGATTGAGTCCCCAAGGAACAGAACCCGGCGCCGCTCCGTAAGATCGCGCTCGTTGATGAACCGCCCTCCCGGCTGTGGGAACATCTTCCGCAGCTCCGAGAACGCTGGATATACACCCTCCATGTACGTCGTGGTCTTGAAGTCCTCGTATCCGAGCGCGGTGCCCCAGCGACCGTACGAAGGACTTACGCGGTCCACCTCGTCGATCGATTTCTGTACCAGACGCAGGTCCTCTTCGGTGAGGCGGATTTGCCGGCCGCGAGGCAATCCTTGCCAGGGTTTGGTCGTAGAGCCGCCCCACACCATGAAGATTTTTTCGCCCGCATTGAGCAGCCCCGATGAAACCGACCGCCGGAGTCCTTCTCCAAACGCCAGGAGGAGAACGATGGCTATCGTCCCCCACATCGTGGCGAACATGGTCAACAATGATCGAGTACGCTGCGCTTTCAGATCGCCGATGAACTCGGCGAGCAGGATCCTCCACATCATCCCCTACCCTTCCCCGGAATTCATTGGCGTAGACATTCCACGGGATCCAGTGCGGCGGCCCGTTTTGCCGGGAAATAGCCGGCCAGAACGGCGACGAACATCAGCAGCCCCATCGTAATGAACGCCACCTTGTTCGAGATGATCGGCACACCGACGAACTCGCGGATCGGGATGTAGGCCATCAGCCGCACGATGCCGATCGAAACGAGGAAGCCCGTCGCCGCACCAATCAAGACGATGGCTGTGCTCTCCATGAAGAACTGCCCGAGTATTTCTGCTTTTGTCGCTCCAACTGAACGCTTGATTCCGATTTCCTTCGTCCGCTCCTTGACGACGATGTACATGATGTTGGCCACGCCTATCCCGCCGACGGTCAGCGTAAAGCTCCCCACGATCAGGAAGAACAGGTTGAAGCCGAGGAACAAATAGGAAAACATCTTCTCAAACTCGGCCGTGTCCCAGACACCGATCGCATCTTCGTCCGTCGGGTCGAACCGGTATTTTCGGCCGAGAACCTCGTAGACTTTTCGCTCGGCCCGTTGCGTATCCAAGCCTCCCGTTGTTCGATAGATGATGTTGTTGACGAAGCGCTGTCCGAACATCCCCCGATGCGTACTCGCTGGAATGAACACGCGATCCCGGTCCCGCGAGTTGTATGAGGAACTCTGCTGCTTCGGGCGCATGACCCCGATAACCGTGAACGGTGTGTTCCCGACCATCACCTGCCGTCCGACCACCTCGCCGGCGACGTTCGCGAACAGCTGTTCGCGAATCCGATCGCCGAGCACGATCACGCGGCGCCGGTCGTCCAGATCGGCCTGGTTGATGAATCGCCCGCCCACGTCGGGAATCACATTGCGCAGGAACGAATACGACGGCCATACACCCGTAATGTTGGGATTGGTGATGGAGCGTCCGTTGCGGACGGGAGTGCCACGCCAGCCGTACTCCGGGCTGATCAGGACGATCTCAGGAATCTGATCTACCAGCAGGTCGGCGTCACTCTCGCGAAGACGGATCGAGCGGCCGTCGCCGAACCCGGCGAACGGTTTCGTCGTCTCCCCACCGAACAGGATCACGATGCGATCGCCAAGACCGTGGAATCGCTTCATCGTGTGTCGTTCCAGCCCGGTGCCGAAGGCAAGCAGTACTATGACGGCGACCGTGCCCCAGGTGATTCCGAGCAACGTAAGTGCCGTGCGCAGTTTTTGTGCGCGTACGTCCGCCCACAACTCGACGAAGGCCCTGCCCAGACGCCACACGTCAACTGATCTCGCGCGGTGGCGGTTCGACTAGCTTCTCGCCCTCCTCAAGTCCTTCCAGCACCTCAATGTTCACCGCGTCGCTGAGACCCGTTTCAATCACTCTCTCCTCGGTGACCCCGCCGTCGCCAAGCACCGTGACCCTGCTGGTGTCCCCTGCGATTGCGAGGACGCGCTCGGGAATCACCAGAACGCTGTCACGGCGCTCTATGATGACGTCTGCGTTGGCCGAATACCCGGCTCTGAGGGAGACGTCCTGCACATCCGTAAGGAGGATTTCTATCGGAAACACGGTTGCGTTGTCTTCATTGCGAGCCTTGAGGGAGATCGAGTAGACCTCTCCTGCTATCCGAGCCTCCGGGAGCGCCCCGATCTTGATCGTCGCCGGCATGCCCTCGCTAAGGCGACCGACGTCGATCTCATCCACGGTGCCCCGAAAGATGAGGTTGCTCATCTCCGCCATGGTGGCGAGAACGGTTCCCTCCTGGAAGTTGCTCAGCGGTACGACCGGGTCTCCCTGCTCGACACGCAGTTCCAGAACGAATCCATCGATCGGCGACCGGATCACACCCTCGATGTTGCGGTTGTTGATCCGGACACTACCTGTCTCAAGCAAGGCGACTCGCTCGCGGGCCATCTGAACCTGCACCCGTGCCTGCTCGTAGTCCCGGTCTGCGTCCTCAAGCTCTTCCTGCGTGATGAAGTCGCGCTCGCGAAGTTCCTTCTTGCGCTCAAGACGGCGGCGTCGGTTCTCAAACCCGATCTCCTGCAGTTGAACCTGGCGTTTCGCATCCGCCAGCTCGATCGGAGTGGGATTTGGCTTTACCTCGAGAATCGCTTGGCCTGCCTCCACGTACTCCCCTTCTTCTACCATCAGGCGTCCAACTACGCCGGATACCTGCGACTTGATCTCGATCTCGACGTCAGGCACGATGTTTCCAACGGCCAGTGCCTTCTTGACGATCGAATCGCGGACGACATCCACGGTTCG
>CBDUXS010000088.1:0-5450 GCA_965371255.1 uncultured bacterium | reverse complement strand
GTCGGCATGGTCGCGATCCGGTCGACCACGTCCATCCCCTCGATTACGCGACCGAACACGGCATACCCCCACTGGCCGGAATTCGCCCCGTGGTCGAGCATCGCGTTGTCCATCAGGTTGATGAAAAACTGGGCACGGGCACTGTGCGGCGGCTGCATGCGAGCCATGGCAACCGTTCCCCTCAGGTTGTTCAGCCCGTTGTCAGACTCGTTTCGAATCTCAACGCTCGTAGTCTGTCTCTCCGTAAGATCCGATCGATGCCCGCCCGTCTGGATCATGAATCCGGGTATGACTCTGTGAAAAATCAGCCCCTCATAGAAATCTGAATCCACGTACGCGAGGAAGTTCTCGGTCGACAGTGGCGCATCCTCAGGAAACAGCTCGATCCGGATGTCGCCGAGGTTCGTTTCGAGCACCACCGTCGGATGGGTCATTTCTGCTCCTGTCGCGCAGCCGGTCAACGAAAGTCCAGCGAGCATACCCGTAACAGCCAATGCTCGAAGCGTCCCGTATGTCATGTGCTCATTTCCTCTGGATGTCGCGATTCGCTGGTAAGAGACCACGGCGGATGGCGGCGGTCAGTTTCGCCGGTCTTCAGTTTCTGAATCCAATCCATTTGCAGTCTCAGTACGTCCATCACGTGATCGACGATCTGTTGCGCCGCCTCACGTGACACCTCGTCCGTCAACAACGGAGTGTAGTCGATCGGCTTGCCGAAAACGATGTAGACTCGCTTGAAAATTCGCGGCCATCGGGCATCCACGGGCAGCACATCATCCAGTCCGTCGATCGTAACCGGGATGACAACAGGACGATCCTTCAGGATCACGATTCCTGCTCCCGGCCGGCCGTTCCCTATGTCACGCGTTCGCGACCGTGTCCCCTCGGGAAACAGAATCATCGTGCCCGATTTCAGCGCATGGAGCATACGGTTCAGCGCGGTCAGATCGCGTCGTCGTCTCCGCACAGGAATGCACTTCCATTGGTCGGACCACCATGACTGCCAGGCGTTCTGGTAGAAGAAATCCTCTGCCGCCGGGTTCCAGGGAATGAGGTACGGTTTCACGAACGACGGTCCGAAGTACGCCGTGAACCCGACGAAGAAACTGTCGATCAGCGACTGGTGATTCGAGATGAGCAACGTGTTGCGACAGGTGGGAACATTCGACCTTCCCACAACCACCGTTCGATTCAACACGTAAAACAGAATGGCACCAAGAATCACCGTCACGTGCGTAACCAGATAGCTCGTCACCGGCCAGAAAAAGTTGAACACCGGCCCCCGATGGTCCGGTCTGTACGACCTGGTCATGTTGTCACGGGATCGGGTCTCGATGAGAAACTGAATCCTTGCTTGGCGTGTTTGCTTCGATGCGGCGGAATATCCGGTGATGGCCCTCAGCGTGCCACCCACGAGCTACGGCCGACTCATCGCACCTACTCGACGCCTTCAGGGCACCGGGGCATATTGAATGAATTCGGCTGCAAGGCACGCATAGCTCCGCACCCATCTGTTGCGTACAGGGTTTCCATACGAAAGGCTGTCATGAATCGCGAAGGAAGACACGACTCATTCGGCTCCCGGCGGACGTTTGATACCCCCGACGGCACTACGGCCGTCATGTACGATATCAGAGCACTCGAGCGTCAGAACATCGGTCGCGTAGACCGGCTGCCCTACTCGATCAAGCTTCTACTCGAAAACCTGCTTCGCTTTGAGGACGGCGACTCTGTTACGGCGGATGATATCGCTGCTCTGGCGTCGTGGGATCCCTCGCAGGAGCGTGAAATCGCGTTTCGGCCCTCGCGAGTAATCCTCCAGGATTTCACCGGCGTCCCTGCCGTGGTCGATCTGGCCGCGATGCGCGACGCCATGGAAGCGCTTGGCGGAGAGCCCGGCCGGATCAATCCGCTCATGCCGTCGGAACTGGTGATCGATCACTCGGTGCAGGTCGATTCGTTTGGCCGGCTCGCCTCATTGTTGATCAACACGGAGCGGGAATACGAGCGCAACAACGAACGCTATGCCTTCCTGAGATGGGGTCAGGAGTCGTTCGAGAACTTCCGGGTCGTACCCCCGAGCACGGGCATCGTACACCAGGTGAACCTCGAATACCTGGCGCGGGTGGTATTTGCGGAGAAGCAGGGAGACGAGGTCCTCACCTATCCCGATACGCTCGTCGGCACGGACAGCCACACGACGATGATCAATGGACTCGGTGTACTCGGTTGGGGCGTCGGCGGGATCGAAGCGGAGGCCGCGATGCTGGGCCAACCGATCAGCTTTCTCGTACCCGAGGTAGTCGGATTCCGCCTGCACGGCTCGTTGCCCGAAGGTGCCACGGCCACCGACCTCGTACTCAAGGTCACGGAGATGCTTCGGTCTCTGGGCGTCGTCTCGAAATTTGTCGAGTTTTTCGGCGACGGACTCCCGGCCCTGTCGCTCGCCGATCGCGCGACCATCGGGAACATGTCCCCGGAGTTCGGCTCCACGTGCGCGATATTCCCGATCGATTCCGAGACCCTGAACTATCTGAAGTTTACCGGACGGGACCAGAATCATGTCAATCTTGTCGAGTCGTACGCCCGCGAATCAGGCATTTTCCGTGAACCGGGCGTCCCGGACGCCGAATACACAGACACCCTGGACCTGGACCTCTCGTCGGTAGAGCCCTGCATTGCCGGCCCGAAGCTCCCGCAGCAGAGGATTCCCCTCAAGGAATCCAAGCCGGCATTCGAGACCTGGCTTTCGGAGAACAGCCTGGCCGGCGTCCAGGACCAGGCTGTTCAAGACTGGGAGGCCGAGGGCGGAGATCCCGACGGTAATCCCACCGAATCGACAGCTACCGCGGTCGCGGTTCGGTCCCGCACGGGGGTGCAAACCGTCTGGGAATCACTTGATGGAGAGCCGGTCGAATTCCTGCTGCGGGATGGCGCTGTCGTGATTGCGGCGATCACGAGCTGCACGAATACCTCGAACCCGAGCGTGATGATTGCAGCCGGGCTGCTGGCACGAAAGGCCGTCGAAGCTGGTCTGGCGCGACAGCCCTGGGTGAAAACGAGCCTCGCGCCGGGCTCGAAAGTTGTGACCGAGTACCTCGATCGAGCGGGTCTGACCCCGTTCCTTGAACAGCTCGGTTTCAATCTCGTCGGCTACGGATGCACGACTTGCATTGGTAACAGCGGACCGCTGCCTGAGCCGATCACAAACTCGATTCATGAGGCCGGACTTACGGTGTGCTCGGTGCTATCGGGTAACCGCAATTTCGAGGGCCGCATCAACCCGGACACGCGAGCCAACTACCTCGCCTCTCCGCCTCTCGTCGTAGCCTACGCACTGGCGGGGCGCATGGACATTGACCTGTACCTGGAGCCACTGGGCACTGGATCGAACGGGCAACCCGTGTTTCTCAAGGACATCTGGCCGTCGCAGGAAGAAATCCGCGACGTCGTGCGCGATGCCGTGACCACAGAGCAATTCCGTCAGCAGTACGGGAACGTGTTCGCGGGCGATGACGCGTGGCGGGCCCTGCCGATCCCTACCGGAAACCGCTACGAGTGGAGCGACGATTCGACGTATGTAAGGCGTCCGCCGTTCTTCGAAAATATGGGTATCGAACCCGAGCCGTTGTCCGACTTGCGGGACGCGCGCGTATTGGTGCATGTCGGCGATTCCGTGACGACCGATCACATCTCACCGGCGGGTTCGATCTCAAAGGACTCGCCCGCTGCCCGGTATCTCCTCGACGCAGGCGTAGAGCGCCGCGATTTCAATTCCTACGGATCACGCCGGGGCAACCACGAGGTGATGATGCGCGGTACCTTCGCCAACGTGAGACTGCGCAATCTCCTCGTCCCGGGTGTCGAAGGCGGGTTCACGGCCCACCTGCCAGGCGGTGAACAGATGTCCATCTTCGAGGCGGCGATGAAGTATCGAGAGGAAGGAATCCCGCTGATCGTGATTGCCGGCAAGGAATATGGTACCGGCTCGTCCCGCGACTGGGCGGCGAAGGGTCCGGCGTTGCTTGGCGTACGTGCGGTGATCGCCGCCGGATACGAGCGCATTCACCGAAGCAATCTGCTCGGAATGGGCATTCTTCCGTTGCAGTTTCCCGACGGACAAACCGCGGACGGCCTGGGGCTCGACGGAACCGAACTCTACGACATCGAGGGCCTGGCCGGCGGCCTCCGGCCAGGCGGAACGGTTCGCGTAACAGCGCGACCCGCGAATTCTGATCCCGTGGTGTTCGAGGCGGATGTAAGAATCGATACAGAAGTCGAACTCACCTACTACGAAAACGGAGGTATCCTGCAAACGGTCTTGCGACAGATGGCGGAGGAATGACGGCGCGCCTTCACATCCGCTTATAACTCGGGCCGCTGCCTCCCTCTCGGGGAGTCCACCGCGGTCCGAGCACGTCGGTGGCTCGACAGTCGATGCAATTCGGGGCGTTGATAACGAGGCCCTGTTCCGTCCACTCGTAGACTCCCGCCGGGCACAGGTGTGAGTAGAGTTCCGCTACGTCCTGCGTGATTCCTTCAGCAGCCAGCAGGTGCGACGGCACATCGTCCCGTGTCTTGTTTCCGGAGCGGAAGACCGCATCGACCTTGCTGAACAGGAATTCGCCGTCCGGTTGAAACGGCCTGGCGGGGGCAGGACGCTTGGGTGCGTCAGCATCCGATTCCACCTCGACTCGCCGTCCCGGCACCCTTCCCCCCGTGGCTACCGCCAGGCTGCTCTTGAGACCGCCAAGGTAGAATCCAGACTTGAATACAAGCCGCATGTTCCGGCGGCGGTACAGTTCGCGCGTCATTGCGCTGTCGCGTACAGCCCGGTCGTAGGAGGCGAGGCTCGTCGCGTCCGTCCGATCTGCCTTGAGCGCCTGATAGATCGATCGGGCCGCGAACATCCCGGAGTACATCGCGTAGTGAATGCCCTTCAGTGAAGCCACATCGACAAGGCCTGCCGCATCACCGGCGAGAATTAATCCGTCGCCGGTCATCCGCTCCGGCAGCGAGTAGTAGCCGCCTTCCGGAATCGTTTTCGCACCCCATTCGAGCATCTCCCCACCAGCGAGGACGTCACGGAACAGCGGATGTCGTTTCATCTGTTGCAACAACTCGTGCACGTCGAGCGTCGTCTCGTGATAGTCCAGCCCGACAACCAGCCCGAGCGACACGAGACCGTCACCCATCGGGTACATCCACGATCCACCGAACGCATCCTTAGGAAGAGGATAACCAAGGGTGTGAATTACGGTCTCGAGCGGCGTCGGCACCTGCCACAACTCCTTCACTCCCAACGCAAATATTTGCGGGTTCGGCGATCCTATGCCCTGATCCTCCATCCATGCCTGCGTCAGCGGCCCGCGTGAGCCTTCCGTCAGCACCGTTATGCGCGCCGTCACATCGGTCGGCGGCATGTAGTCTCCTCCCGGCACTCCATCCCG
>CBDUXS010000087.1:0-5560 GCA_965371255.1 uncultured bacterium | reverse complement strand
ACGACTCGGGCTCCGGTTGCCGGCGGCGAGCTGTACTGGAACGTTTCCGTGGGCGGCCGGGAATCGGTCACGCTGGACGAATCCAACGGCGAGACCCGCCTGCGGCTTTAGGGACCAGACAGCCGGAATGCCCGCGTCGCCTTCCGGCCGGCTGGATTCCCGCGAATCCCGATGAACGAAGATCTGCAGGTCCTCGACGATGGGCTGACTTTCGAGGTCGACCGCAGCCACGTGGGCTGGTTGACGTTCGATCAGCCAGGCCCGCTCAACGTCCTCTCGGCCGCCGTCCTCCGTTCGCTGGACGCCCTGCTCGCTCAGTTGGAGTCCCGGATCGCCAACGGGCACATCCATGCGCTCGTGATTCGGAGCGGCAAGCCCGGTTCGTTCATTGCAGGCGCCGACGTGCGCGAATTCGCCGGGCTCGAGTCCTCCGCGGAGGCCACAGCCGCGAGCGCGGAAGGACAGCGCATCTTCCGCCGGTTGGAGAGGCTCGGCGTGGAAACGATTGCCGTAATCGACGGCACGTGCCTGGGAGGAGCCACGGAGCTGGTGCTGCACTGCACGCGCCGGGTCGCGACAGATCGGCCGGCCACTCGCATCGGGCTGCCCGAAGTGCAGCTTGGAATCATCCCGGGATTCGGCGGCACCGTTCGACTGCCGGCCGTCATCGGACTGCAGGCGGCGCTCGGAATGATCCTCAGCGGGAAGCCTGTGAGCGCAAGCAAGGCCAGAAGGATCGGCTTGATCGACCGCGTCCTGCCTCTCCACAGGTTCGATCGCGAGCTCGATGATTTCATCGAACTCGTGCTGTCGAAACGGGTGCCGGAACGCGCCCTTCACCGGTCTCTGTCCGATCGGCTTCTGGAGGGGACGGGCATCGGTCGGAGAATCCTGTTTTCGACCGCCCGCAAGCAGACGGCCAGCAAGACGCGCGGCATGTATCCGGCGCCGTTGCGAGCGATCGACGTGCTGGAACAGGCGCACGGGGCGCAGGCTGACGAGGCGTACCGGCTGGAGGCCGAGGCGCTCGGCGAATTGCTCGTCAGCCCCGAGTCGAAGAGCCTCGTCCGCGTATTTCTGCTGTCACAGCAGGCAAAGCGGATGCTCCCCGATGATGTGATGGAGCAGGCCACGCGCGTCACCAGCGCGGCGGTGATCGGGGCCGGCATCATGGGCGGAGCGATCGCACAGATGATCGCTTCGCACGATGTGCCGGTCGTACTGAAGGACATCGACCAGGGAGCACTCGACGCCGGGCTGCGGCATGCAGCCGGGCTGCTCAAGAAGGCTGCGAGCGCCCGCGTGTTCTCGGAAGAGGAGGCCGGGCTCAAGCTGGCGCTCATCACGGGCACTCTCGGATTCGACGAATTGGAGGAAGTGGACCTCGTCATCGAGGCCGTCGTCGAGCGCATGCCGGTCAAACAGCAGGTCATGCGCGAAGTCGAAGCCGCCGTGCCGGAACTGGCGGTGCTGGCCACCAACACTTCGTCCCTGTCCGTGGCCGGAATCGGCGAGGCGTTGCGGCGCCCTGAACGGTTCATCGGACTGCACTTCTTCAATCCGGTTCACAAGATGCCGCTCGTGGAGGTCATCCGCCCGGAAGGAGCCGACCCCGCAGCGCTGGCCACGGGCCTGCAGTTCGTGCTCGACATGAACAAGACGCCGGTCGTGGTCGGCGACTCACCGGGCTTCCTGGTGAACCGATTGTTGAGCCCATACCTGAACGAAGCCGGCCGGATCCTGTCGGATGGCGCAAGCGTCGAGCGCGTCGACAGTGTGCTGAGGGACTTCGGGATGCCGATGGGTCCCCTGCGGTTGCTGGACGAGGTCGGATTCGACGTGGCGGACCACGCTGGCCGCGAATTGGGCAACGCGTTCGGCGAGCGCCTCATTCCGGCGCCGATGTTGGCCCGCCTGATGGAAGACGGACGGCTGGGGAAGAAGAACGGCCGCGGATTCTATCTGTACCGGCACGGCAAGTCGACGGGCGTTGATCCGACCGTCGCGGAAGCGGCCCGCGCGGACGCACCCGGCGGAGGGTGTCCGTCCGATGCGGACATCCGCGACCGATGTCTGTACCTGATGATCAACGAAGCCGCCTGGGCACTGGACGACGGCGTCATCGATTCTGCCGATTTCCTGGATCTGGCGATGATCATGGGAACCGGATTCCCGCCGTTCCGGGGCGGCCTGTTACGCTGGGCCGACACGGAGGGTATAGCGTTGATCCGGGACGCCCTCTTGCGGTACGAATCGTCTTTCGGCAACCGCTTCGCTCCCGCACCGCTGCTGAGCCGGCTGGCAGACGAGGAACGGACGTTTACGAATTCTCCCTAAGCGGCTGTTCGGGCATCACCCCCGGCCCGGGGTTCCCGCCCCCGATCGCTCGGACGGTGCAAGCGTGGAGGTCGTGTACCGCCGGCTCCCGGACGAAGTTCAGCGGTTTCGGCAGGAGGTCCTTCACGACGGTCCGTCCTGCAAGGTCTCGGTGTTTCATGTCGAAACGAAGCTGAACATCGGCGACACCACGGTCGGCCCGGGAGGGGCAATCCTGTGGTACCTGTTTCCTGGACGCCCCTACGAGGTCGCCGCCGTGCACGACGCGACCGGCCGGCGGTTGGGATACTACACGAACTTCATTCGACCGCCCTTGATCGAACCCGATTGCTGGGATCTTACGGACCTGTATCTGGATGTCTGGCAGGGATCGGGCGAACCGGCGAGACTGCTGGACGCGGATGAGCTGGCGGAGGCGGTAGAGAGCGGAGTGGTGGGGCTCGATGAAGCCCGGGCGGTCGAGGCGGAAGCGGAAGCGGTGCTCCGATCCGCACGGAGTGGACGATGGCCCCCCCGGCTGGTCCGCCAGTATCCACTCGAGGACGTGCCCGCTCTCCGCCTTCTGCGTGACGACCCGGGCACCTACTTCGCCAACCTCATCGTCGGCCGACTGATCGCGTTCGGGATGTACGCCTTCGGGGCCCTGTCGATTACGTCGCTCGCGTTCGCCGCCGTCACAGACGCATTCCATGGCAGCCGGCCCGGACTCGTGGCATGGATTTCGGTCATCGCGATCGAGCTTGTGGTGCTATTCGGCCTGTCGCTCGCCGGACGCCTTCCGGCGACCCGGCGACCGAGGCGCGAGGAAGTAGTGACCGAAAGGATTCTGTTCATCGGGGCATTGATAGCGGGCCTGGCTGTATTCCTGTATCCCGACGGACGGCTTTGGCGCAACGGACTGCTGGGCATTTATGGAACCCTTGCCGTCTTTCTCGCGGTATTCGCCGCCGCGCGGTTCCGCTTCGAACAGAGGTTTCCGAATCTCGCCGTGATCGGATTCGTAATGTGCCTGGTGGCTCTGGCAGTATTGCTTATGTAGATACTTGAATTCGTGGCCGCACGAGAGGACCGATGATGGCAAAGAAAACTCCTCGCATGCGAAAGCCAGCGCGATCGAAGGGCACGCAATCCTTATCGGGCGCAGCGCTGCTCGGGATGCTGGCGTTCTTCGTGGCGCTGTGGCTGTTCTGGGATACACCGTTCATCGCACCGCTCAAGCTGTTCGTCGTGTTCCTGCACGAGATCAGCCACGGCATCGTGGCCGTTGCCACCGGTGGACGAATCGATCGCATCGTGATCGAGGCCAACCAGGGAGGCGCCTGCTACTGCGGCGGCGGAAGCGCATTCCTGACTTTGTCCGCCGGCTATCTGGGGAGCCTGGCCTGGGGTCTGATATTTCTTCGCCTGGCAAGGTTCGAGTCACAGGCCCGCTGGACGATGGCTGTCGTTGGTGTGGCGACCGGCGCGGTTACGCTGCTGTTCATGCGGAGCGCGTTCGGATTCGCGTTCGGCCTCGGATTCGCCGCGGCCCTCGTGCTGGCCGCTCGCCAGCTTCCCGCAAGCTGGAACGCCCGGATTCTGTCGGCCCTGGGACTGACGAGCGCGCTGTACGCGATTCTCGACATCAAGAGCGACGTCCTCGACCGTCCGGGGCTGGAATCGGATGCCCGCATGCTGGCCGATCTGACCGGAGTGCCGACCGTGGTGTGGGGCGTGCTGTGGATCGGGTTGGCAGGTGGAGTCGTGGCGCTCGTGATTCGCCGGGCATTGGCCCGCACCTGAGACTGCTGTCTACGGTCCCGACTCAGAACGGGACGGGCACACCCAGCGGATTCGTCGTCACCTTGGGACCGACGACGCGGTTCTTGCCGGCGAGTTTCGCCTGGTACATCCGGTCATCGGCCCGTTCGAGCAACCGGCCGATCTCTTCGCCATGCTCCGGCCAGGTCGCGACGCCGATGCTGATCGTGACCGACGCCGGTGCTCGGCTGTTCGGCATCATGAGCGGAGAATCTGCCACGGCCAGCCGCAGGCCCTCTGCGCAACCCTGTGCGTCCGCGGAACCCGTCTCCGGGAACGCCGCCACGAATTCCTCGCCCCCCATCCTGCCGATGAAGTCGGTCGCCCGAATGCGGCCGCGGAGCGCAAGCGCTACGGCCACGAGCGCGGCGTCCCCGCCGGAGTGACCATATCGGTCGTTGAACTGCTTGAAATAGTCGATGTCGATTACGGCGATCGAGATCGGACGACCGTACCGGCGCGCACGGGCAAGTTCGCTTTCCCAGCGTTCCATGAAGGCGCGGCGGTTCAGCAGACCGGTCAGCGGATCGTTGGCCGAAAGGACATGGGGGCGCTGCATTCGCCGGTTGACCATCACGCCGAGAAAGGCCATTCCCATGAGCAGCCCCACCCGAACTCCCTGCGCCTCGACGTGGAGCACCTCGGCGCTGACCCCGTACTTCGTGGCTGCAAGCGCCACGATACCGAGGTACTGCACAGACGCGACGAGTCCGGCGGAGAGACAGGCGCGATGATCGAGCCGCACCGTCGTCACCGAGAGTGCGTAGAAGTACGCCGGAAACAGGATCGCGCCGTTCAGGGCCACGGCCGGTGAACCGGCGATCAGGAACACGGCGATCGCGATGCTGACGAGCGTAACATCCGCAATACCGGCTACGAACCCGACCCACCAGCTGTAGTCGACGCGGCGGACCAGGAGATGAAGCATCAGGCTCATCGCAGTGGCCAGGGTCATGACGGCCTGGTAGATCCGAAGGTCGACCGACATCGGGTTCCGCATCGCGGCGACAGTCGCAACAGCGAGGCCGAAGATGGTAATGATAGAGCGCATCCGGGAAATGATCAGCTCGCCCTCTGCTGCCGGCGGCAGGAGAGTCGAATCCGGTGCCCGCCAGAATCTCTGTTTGTCCGATGCCGTGTTCGTCATGCTGTTCGGAACTGGCAAGGTGCGTGCCCCTCGAAAGACGCGGATTTCCGGGCCTTTTCCCGACGCAGCCGCCGCGAGACGCCACGCGGTGCGGCATCCCGCCACACGGGGTAGTTTCTCGCTGCCCGACGATCACGCACCCATCACGCGTCGATCACGGCACAGGGACGCCGGCGCACCACCCCACCCGGAGAGTCAAATGAGTGTGACGATTCGCCAGGCCGAAGCGAAGGACCGGGACCGGATCGTGTTGTTCAATCAGGCGATGGCACGCGA
>CBDUXS010000086.1:0-5664 GCA_965371255.1 uncultured bacterium | reverse complement strand
CCAGCTCCGGCAGGATTTCTTCTTCGTTGAAAATCGGTACGACGGCGTCCAGTCTTTTCACGGCGACTCCTCACGCGCGTCATCGAGAGGCGGATGTTCCAGCCAACGGTATAGCCCGACGAGCTCGACCCCGTCGACTTCGACTGCCAGGATCGGGGGGACGGTGCTGTAGATGGCCGCAAATCCGGGAGAAAATGACGCCCGGCGGCCAAGCAACAGCAGGTAGTCCGCGGGGACGCTTCCAGTGAATCGCAAGTCGCCTCGGAGCAACCCCAGGTCCTGCAGTTGTTCATAGTATTCATGATTGGGGGATGCGACCACGATTGCGCTGTCGGGCAGTGCCTGTTCCATCCTTCGGATGAATTCAGGAGTCACTGCGTCGAACCAGTAAGTTGCCTCCATGCCCGCCTTCGCGGCACCCGCCGGCCCGCCGACCAGTTCGCCATAGTAGGAGAGCAGGTAAGGCTGCGATCTCACCGTGCCCACGAAAGCCGGGTAGAACAGCAGGAAAGCCAGCAACAGCGTACCAAGCGTGGATGGTCCGCCCGCAGGCAGACGGCGCTGGGTCGCCGCGACGAGCATTCCGAACCCGATTCCGGCAAGGACGGCTACGAACGGGAACATGGGTAGAAACAGCCGTACGCCGTCGTGGTTCGGTGAACCGGGCAGGGCCATCAGCGCAAGCCAGAATCCGATCTCGATGACGCACAGCAAGGCTAGCGGTCGGGTGGCGCCGCGCCGCACGACTGTGTTCATCGAGAGCAGGGACAGGGCCACCGTCACCACGGGCAGCGTGATCAGACTCATCACGAGTGCGTGATGCCATGGGACGACGAACTCCCAGATCCTGCCCAGATAGAACGTCGAGATCGGCACCGTCGACTGCCTGGCGAGGCTCTCGGTGAACAGGCGTTGCTGGTACGCTACCGGGTCGTACCAGGCAGCCGGGTTCACGATCACGGCAACGATCGCCGCAAACCCCAGCCAGAGCAGAAAGGCCTTTGCCGAAGTCCGACTACGCCCGTAGAACAGGAACCAGGCCACCAGCGGCACCGGTACCAGAAAGCCGGTAAATTTGGTTCCCAGAGCAAGACCCAGTCCGAGTGCCCCGGCTGCCAGCCATCCCCTGCTCCCGTCGCGCACGAACAGGAACAGACCGATCGTCGCAATGAACCAGAAGAGAGTCAGCGGAAGATCCGTGGCGGCAATGTGGGCCTGGCCCACGACCCGTGGCATCAGCAGCAGCGCGATCCCGGCACCGGCGCCGGAAGCCGGCCTTGTAAGCTTCGCGGTCAGGCCCGCCACAAGACCGACGAGCAGGGAGAACATCAGCAAACTGGATGTTCGAAACCCCGTCAACGCTCCGAACCGGTCACCCAGCACCGCTTCGGTCAGCGCCATGGACTCTTTGTAGACGGGCGGGTGCGGATTGAAGTACCGGTCCACGTCCCAGGCCTGGCGGATCGCCTCCCGCTCCAGAGCGCCGGTTCTTTCAGGGCCTCGAACAACCCGTCCGGTCCATGCCTGGATCCGATGAGCCGACTCGAAGTAGCGAGCTTCGTCCCAGGTCACGCCGACATCGGGCAGCCGAGCGAAGTTATTTGCAAATGCCAGCACGGCGAAACCGGCACCGAGCCACAGCGATGTTCGTCCGGTCATGGGGTCCTGTACACGCGGAAAAGTGGCACGCCGTCGAAAGTTACTTCGTACGCGGGCGTTCCGCCGTGCAGGAACAGCGCCCGATCCACCGGCCGCCAGACGGCCTTCCGATTCAGTACGAACACGTACTGCGGCCTGCGTGCCGGCCGTCCCAGAAGGACAGGGCCGAGCTCCGTAGCGCTGCAAGCCAGGGCGTCGGCGGCCGATCCGTCTGCATGGGTCAGCTGCGTTTCAGCCGTCCATCTCGGGGCATACCCCTGGGCCTCGTAGAAACACAGTTCCTCCATCATGAATCCGGGATCAACGATGGCGTCCTCCGGAATGAACCGGCTCAGATCAGCCAAAACCTGCTGGTTGAACACTTCCTTCAGGTTGGTCACCTCCAGACCCTTCGCCTCGGCGCCCTGGACACCGCCGACGAGAAAATTCACGTAAGACAGCTGGTACGGGTGGCTTCGGACCGAAGAGGCGGCCGCCGGCGTAATCGACGCGATCACTACGAGAACCTCGAGCCACGGCCTCGCGGCATCAGAGAATCGCGTCTCCAGAAAGTCGATCAGACGAATCCCGCCGACCCCGACGAGCACGCACTGGAAAGGCAGGACGGGCAACAGCAGCCGGATCCCGTCGTGCATTGGGGCGGATGGCAACAGGAGGGCCCCGTACAGCACCCCCATGTTGAGGAGGCAGAACGGTACGACCCAGTTCCTGCGCAGGCTGGCGAGGGCCGGAGCAATCCCGATCATGAACGAAGGCGGCAGCACGATCGCTGTCCATACCCAGACGTAGTGCCACGGTGGGCGGAAGACATGGATCCGGCCGAAGTACTCCGTTCGCAGGCGGGTCATCTCGCCGGTGGCGCGACCGATGCCCGCACCCAGGTAGTCATGCAACCCGACATTTGGCGAAACCCAAAAGACGGGGTTGGCGGCGAAGAATATTGCCGTCGCCGCCAGCACGAGTACGACCACTCCGGCAGCCTGACTCGGCCTGCGAATCACGAGCCAGAAGATGAGCACGGGCGCGAGCAGCACTCCCGAGAATTTCGTCGCCGCGGCGGCTCCCAGCAGCAGGCCGGACGCGACCAGCCAGCCGACACCAAGCGTCCGCACGTAGACCGCCATCGACGCCGCCGCGATGAACCAGAATGTGGCGAGGAAGAGGTCCGTGTGCGCCAGGTGGCCGTGCGCGAACAGGGCCGGATAGCTGATGGCCGCCAGGCCCGCGATGAGTCCGGCGAGGCGAGACCGTGCCGACCAGAATGTGAATACGGCCACCCAGCCGACGAGTGCTCCGTATGCCAGCATCACAGCCAGCCGATAAGCGGTGAGCGTGTCCAGCCAGGTGTGGGTCAGCCACCACGTAAACCCGCCGAGTTCGCGGGAAAGCGGAGGGTGCGGTATTCGAGGCAACTGCCAGCGCCAGTACTCGAACACCTTGTTGGTTTCGAGAGCCCTTGTTGGACGGCTGGCCAGGAGGCTGTCGAAGAACTCCTGGACCCAGGCGATCTGGCGCAACGACGACCCGAAATAGTTGGATACATCGCTCGCGATGCCGTAATCGGGCAGCGTGTACCACACGAGTCCGATGGCTATGCATGACAGCATCAGCACCATCGTCCGCAGCTTCGGCGGAGTGTCCCGGTAACCGCCTTGCATCAGGTGCGTGCCTTTCTACGCGAGTAGCCCAGCAGGAATGCGAACCCGGCAAGTCCAAGTCCACTCAGCACACCGCCCAGTCTCAAGCTTCGGGGCGAAAACCGAAACTCGACGTCCGCTTTTCCACCGGGGATCTCTACGGCCCGGAACACGCCGTTTGCCCGCAGGACGGGCACCTCGATGCCGTTCACCGTCGCCTTCCACCCGGGATACCAGCGATCGAGCAGCACGAGAATCGCGGGGCCCGGCGACTCGGCAAACAGACGTATGCGCTCACTCTCCCAGGTCGCCGCCAGGATCCGTCCCGATCCCGTGCCTTGTGGCGCGCTGGCCGGCACCCGGACCGGAGGCTGCTCCAGCACCACCTCGTCCCGCAGAGAAAGGTCGGTCGCCAGGACTTGCCGCAGCGCAATGCCTGGCCCCTCGGCGAGTTGCCACGCGGACACCACGAAAGCCCGCGGAAGTGGATCGGGCACCTCGAACACCCGGATAGGAAGCTCCGGATGACGGGCGATCTCGATCAGGTCATGCATCGAATCGGCCTGGGCCGTGGCATCCGCGTAGAATCGGACGTTCATCGCCCGCAGGTAGCGGACCGGGTCGTCGGCCCAACCGTTGATCGCCGCATCGTGCGTCATCGCGACCGATTGAAGTTCGACGCCCTGGAGCCCGTCCTGTTGCAGGAAGCCGAATAACTGACCGGCGTTGGGTCCCATGGTCTGCAGGTCGAGGTACATGTTCGAAAGCTCCCTTGCCCCCTTCACCTGCACGGTAGTTCCCATAGCCGCAACCACGGGTGTTCCCCGGAACCGAAATTCGTCGCGTCGGTCCCAACGCTGGTCCAATACTTCGGCCGCCCACGGAACCGCAGTGTATATGTCGCTCTCCGCGGACGGGTTGAGGGATCGGTGGGCCAGGCCGAGATCGAGCGCGGCCAGCGCGATCAGAGCCCATCCCGCCAGCTCCAGGCGCAGCGATCCCGATGCGCGCAGCCGCACCACACCCCAGGCAAGCGCCAGGACGACCGTCAGCAACAGGAGTCGGTCGCGATACAGGCGCCCGGCAACGGTCGGGTCGTCGCACAACAGCAAACCGATCCAGGCTCCGCCGCAAATCGATCCGAGCAAGCCCGGCACGGCGACCATGAGGGCGGCTGCCAGCCCGTACGCCGCCACAAAGGCCAGCAGTAGCCGGCTCGTCGTCGTTGAATCGGCACGTTCTTCCCGCCACCTGTCGAATCCGATCGCCGACAGAACCGGCAGGCCGAGCGCCAGCAGGACCATGAACTTTTCGGGATAGCGGAAAGCCCTGAGTGGCGGGATGGAATCAAACAGCACCCTGTAAAGCGGGCTGTACCTTCCGAGGGCAAGCAGGATCCCGAGCAACCCCAGCCCCCCCCAGAACCAGCGAGTCCGGCGATCGGCGTCTCGGAGCCCCTGCAGCCAGAAGACGATGACCAGTACCCCAGGATAGATGCTGAGCAGCCATGGGACGCGCCGGTACGCCATGTATTGCATCGTGAAATCGTACGGACCGGCCTCGATGGCCGGAGGGATCAACAGGTGCGCCAGTGCCGCCGGCTCCAGTGATCGGCTGGCCGTGAACGACAGATCGAGCGGCATGGCCCGAACCGACTGCCCGATGAACTCCAGGAACGGAACGAGTTGCACGCCGACAACGGCGATCGCCAGACCGCCCGCGACGGCATAGCCCCCGAGTTGTCGCAGTCGCGCCGGAGCCGCAGGGCCCAATCCCAACAGTCCATGCAGCAGCACCAGACCCAGGATGAGCGACAGGAGTTGTGGCTCACCGCCCAGAAACGCCACGGCGCAAAGGGCCGAAAACGTCGCGAGGTGTCCCGCCGAGCCGTGGGCCAGATACCGGGCCCAGGCGAGAAACAACCAGGGCGCCCATGCGACCGTCTGCAGATTATTGAGAAAATTGGCAATGGACAGAAAAAAGCCGCCCAGGACGAACGCGAGTGCGCCGAACGTGGCAGCCGGCGTGGATCGGCCCCATGTACGCAGCAGAGCGAACCAGCCGGCGCCGGCGAGCAGGAAATGCAGGATGACAATCCAGTCGGCGGAGTGCGGGAACGGCAGGAATAGCAGCGGAAGGCTGCCCGGGTACACGACACCCGGTTGGAGCGTAGCGAAGAACGGACCGCCGCCGGCCGACCACGGATTCCACAGCGGCAAGTGTCCGCGTGCCACCGACTCGGCGAGGTAGTGCTTCATCGGATAGAAGAACGGGGCCACGTCGCGACTGAAGAAGCTCTGCCCGCCGACGAGGACAGGGAGGAAGAGAAAGACGGTCGCGATCCCTATCGTGACGGCCGGCAGCCAGG
>CBDUXS010000085.1:0-5686 GCA_965371255.1 uncultured bacterium | reverse complement strand
TCTGCACGGCCTCGAGAGTAGCGCTGACGGCCGCATGAGCCGGTATGCGGGTTTCTCGAATCTGGAAGAGTCCGAGGCGCAGCGCGTCCAGAACGGCGGGGTCGAGCCGGCTCAGCGGACGGTTCGAGAGCCCCTGCAACTCGACATCCAGCCTGCCCCGAAGACGGATGGCGCCGAATGCCAACTGTTGGGCAAGCCGCCGATCCGCGGGAGACAGACACTCGAACCGAACCGCGGCCGCCCGGTCGGCATAGGCGCCACCGGAAACATCGCGCAATACGCCGAACGCAGCGACGCGGGGAGCGACGCCGGGCCCCGCCATCAGTCGCTGCGGGAGACGATCACGTGAGCAACCCGGCGCCCGGGCTCGACGGGACAGCCCACTCGCGCCTCGGCATCCGACCGGCGAGCAGGGCCTGTCGCCCGGCCTGCACCGCCAGGCGCATCGCGCGTGCCATCCGCACCGGATCGTCCGCGGCCGCCAGCGCCGTGTTCATCAGTATGCCGTCCACTCCCTGCTCCATGGTCAGGCAGGCGTCGGAGGCCGTCCCCACACCCGCATCCACGATGACCGGGACACTCACACGGCTCTTGAGCATCCGGATGTTTACCGGGTTGAGCATCCCCAGGCCGCTGCCGATCGGCGAAGCGAGAGGCATCACCGCGGCGGCGCCCGCGTCTTCCAGTTTGAGGGCGGTGATCAGGTCGTCGTTCGTGTACGGGAGCACGGTGAATCCCTCGGACACGAGGATCCGGGTCGCCTCGAGCAGGGCCTCGACATCGGGCAACAGAGTTTCCTGGTCGCCGATCACTTCGAGCTTGACCCAGTCGGATAGCCCCGAAGCACGCCCCAGCCGCGCGTACCGAACGGCCTCATCTACCGAATAGCAGCCCGCCGTGTTGGGGAGCAGGAAGAACTCCTCAGGGCTCAGATGCGCGAGCAGGCTTTCCTCGTTGGTCGCGTCCAGGTCCACCCGGCGCACGGCGACCGTCACCATCTCGGCGCCGGACGCCCGGATGGCGGCCACGGTTTCTTCGTGACTCGCATACTTGCCCGTTCCGACGATCAGGCGGGAGTTGAAATTCCGATCGGCGATCACGAGCGTATCGCCCTGTCCGGGCGCGTCCATCAGCCGCCTCCGACGAAGTGCACGATTTCGACCCGGTCCTCAGGCTGGAGCACCATTTCCGAGCGCTCGGTGTGCCGCACGATCTGTCTGTTCAGTTCGACGACAATCAGCCGACCGTCCAGGTCCAGTTCGGTAAGCAGATCCGCAACGGACAGATCAGGCTGCACATCACGGGGTTTGCCGTTCACCTCTATCTGCATCTCGCTCCTCTCGGCGTTTCAGGTCACCGGGTCAATGCTTCAGTGCCGCACAAAGCGACTCGGCGGCCAACGCCGGATCCGGTTCTTCCCATACGGCGCGGATTACCGCCACGCCGTGCGCGCCTGCCGCCCGAACGGCGCCCAACCGCTCCAGGATCATTCCACCGATTGCGATGATCGGCAGGCCCGTCTCGACAACCCGCCGGATCAGGGCGGGACCTCCCGGAGTTGCGTCCGGATGCGTCGGCGTGGCGAAGATGGTGCCGACCACCAGGTAGTCGGCCCCTTCTCTCCGACGGGCATCCGCCGTCAGCAGATCGTGAACCGAGGCGCCAATCGTCAGCGAGTCCCCCACGAGGTATCGGACGGCTGCGACCGGCAGAGCATCGTGGCCGAGCTGCACCGCATCTGCCCCCGACGACAGGGCAATGTCGATCCTGCCGTTGATTACGAGCCATCCACCAGTTTCTACCGCACCTTCCTCGAGGCGCTCCGCGAGTTCGAGCGCGTGCCGCACCGGCGTTTCGCACAGCCGGAGATGAAGCGCCAGCTGGCTGCCGCAACGCTCCTGCATGTCCGCACAACGGCCCAGGAACTCCGGGTGCCGGGCGACCGGATCCGTGGCAACGACGTGCAAACGCGGCAGGTTCAAACGAATCGATCACCGGCCGACACCCCGCGTCCGGATATCCACGCGGTAGCTTCCATCCGGGGTCGGCCCTCCGGTCGCACCTCAGCCAACTCGAGAACTCCCTGCCCCGTTGCCACGGCCAGCCCGCGTCTGGGATCCGCCCGCACCACGGTCCCCGGTTCGGCCTCGACGGGTTCGTCCAGCGGCACCGGGCCGAATAATTGTACCTGCGAACCGTCGAGCATTGTCCACGCGGCAGGCCACGGGTCGCATCCGCGAATCCAGCGCCCGAGTTGCTCCGCATCCAGGGACCAGTCCAGGCGTGCCGTCTCGCGGGACAGTTTCGGCGCGTACGTCGCGCTGTCGTGATCCTGCTCGATCTCGGGAAGCTCACCGGCCTCCATCTGGGCCAGGGCTTCCACGAGTGCCGTCGCGCCGACCTCCGCCAGGCGCTCGGCCAGCTCGCCCGCCGTGATGTCGTCCTGGAACCGGGTCTCCACGCGGTAGAGAATGGGACCCGCATCAAGCTCGGGAACGATGCGCATGATCGTGATGCCCGTGTTCTCCCGACCCCGAATGATGGCCCAGTTTACAGGACCGGCGCCGCGAAGTTTCGGAAGCAGCGACGCATGCACATTGATCGTCCCGCGCCGCGGGAGGTTGACGACTTCCTCGGAGAGTATGCGGCCATAGGCGACCACGACGGAGATCTCGGCCCCCAGTTCACGCAGCGAGGCGATAAACTCCGCCGCATTCGGATCGTTCGGCTGCAGGACCGGGATTCCTTCGGCGCTGGCTTCCCGGTGTACAGGACCCTGACGCACCACGCGTCCACGCCCGGCGGGACGATCGGGTTGAGTGACGACCGCGACGACGAGGTGACCCTCCTCCTGAAGCGCCCGGAGCGACGGGATGGCAAAATCGGGCGTACCCCAGAATAGCAGTCTCACCTGGATCCCACTTCCCGGCTTCGCTTGGCCCACTTGGCGAGGAGCATCTTCCGCTTCAATGGACTGATCCGGTCGAAGAACAGCATCCCGTCCAGGTGATCGGATTCGTGCTGAAGGCACCGGCTGAGCAACCCGTCCGCCTCGAGCCGAACGGGCCGGCCCTCGCGGTCGAGACCTTCGACCACGACGCTCACTGATCGCTCCACGATTTCCGTGAGCTCGGGAATGCTCAGGCAGCCCTCCGATTCCCGTACAATGCCCTCGGACTCGACGATTCGCGGGTTGACGAGAACGCCCGGCGGATGTTCTTCCTCGCCCACATCGTACACGAATACGCGTTTCGGCACTCCGATCTGGGGTGCCGCCAGGCCGATTCCGTCGGCTTCGTACATCGTGTCCATCAGATCGTCGATCAATTGCCGGATCTGGTCATCGATGTCCTCGACGTCCTGGCAGTGCTCGCGAAGCACCGGATCGCCCAGCAGACGAATCTGCTGGATAGCCATGATCAGCCGTCTCCGGACAGCCGCCGGCCAACCTTGGCACGATCGATTTCCAGCCGGGTCTCGCCGGCCGTCTTGATCGTGATTCGATCTTCCGTGAGATGAATGATCTTACCAACGACGCCGCCGACCGTGACGATCTCGTTCCCCGTGGCGAGGTCCGTGATCATCTGCTCGTGTGTCTTCTGCTGCTTCTTCTGCGGCCGGATGAGCAGGAAGTAAAAAATTGCGAACAGCCCGCCGAACAGCACCACCGTGCTGAGCGGATTCGGGCCGGTAGAAACGCTCTGGACCAGCAGCGTGGACATTACCATAAGTCGCCTCGATGGGTCTCGGGTTCACACACGGCTTCGGGATGTCGGCCTTGTACGGCCGAAGCGTCCCAATTTTCTAAACTAAGGCCCGGCGCGGTATCTCTCCAGCCAGTCCGACGCCCAGCCATCGAACGTACCGGCGAGGATTTGCCCACGGGCGCGCGCGGCCAGAGCGAGCAGGAAGGCCACGTTGTGCACGGACAAGAGGCGATGCCCAAGCAACTCGCCGCATTTGAACAGGTGCCGCAGGTAGGCGCGCGAGTAGTTCCGGCAACATTCGCACTTACAGTCCGGATCCAGGGGCTCGAAGTCAGCGCGGAATGCGGCCTTCCGTACAACCACCTGCCCGTAGGACGTGAACGCCGTGCCATTGCGTCCGTTTCGGGTCGGAGCGACGCAATCAAACATGTCGGCTCCGCGGCGGATGGATTCCACGAGGTCGTCCGGGTAGCCGACGCCCATCAGATAGCGGGGTCTGTCCGCCGGAAGCTCGGGGTCGAGCACCTCGAGCATTTCGTACGTCACGTCCTTCGGCTCGCCGACCGACAGACCGCCGATCGCAACGCCCGGCCAGTCGGCCATCTCCAACGTCCGCCGCGTCGACTCGAGACGCAGGTCCTGGTAAGAAGCTCCCTGCACGATCGGAAACAGGAGCCCGGCCCTGGAATCCGGGTCGGAGAGCAACTCCTCCCGCCGATCACGGCACCGGCCCAGCCAGCGCAGCGTCCTGCCCACCGCATCACGGGCGGTGCTTCGGTCTGCGTTGCCGGGTGGACAGACGTCCAGCGCCATCATGATGTCGGACCCGATGACGGCCTGCACATCGACGGCCTTCTCGGGCGTCAGCAGGTGGCTCGAGCCGTCGATGTGGCTGCGGAACGTCGCTCCCGGTTCCTCGATCCGGTTGAGCTTCGAGAGCGAGAACACCTGGAATCCGCCCGAGTCGGACAGGATCGGGCCGTCCCAATGCATGAACGGACCCAGGCCACCGGCAGCGTCGATGACTTCCGTGCCGGGTCTCAGGTAGAGGTGGTAGGTGTTGCCCAGGATAATCGTCGCTCCCGCCGCAAGCAGATCCTCCGGTGTGAGGAATTTCACCGTGCCGATCGTCCCTACCGGCATGAAGCAGGGTGTCAGGACATCGCCGTGACGCAGCCGCAGCGTACCTGCGCGGGCACTGCCGCAGCGAGCCTCGAGCGTGAATTCTCCCGAGGGCGATTCGACGCTCAAGGGATCACCATGGCGTCGCCGTAGGAGTAGAACCGGTACGCTTCCCGAACGGCGTGCGCATACGCGGCGAGCACGCGTTCCCGGCCGGCGAACGCGGAGACGAGCATCAGGAGACTGGACCGGGGCAGGTGGAAATTCGTTACGAGGGCATCCACCGCCTGAAACTCGTAGGGCGGACGAATGAACAGATCCGTCCATCCTTCGACAGTCCGGAAGCGGCCATCGCTCCTCACAGCAGACTCCAGGGTGCGTACCGAGGTCGTTCCTACCGCCCAGATCCGGCCACCCGCGTCGCGCACGTCGTTCAACGTCCGTGCAGCCTCAGGCCCGACGCGATACCACTCGGCGTGGAGCTCGTGATCCTCGGGACGCGCTGCGCTGACCGGTCGAAACGTACCGACTCCCACATGTAGAGTGATCCGCACGAGACGAACACCGGCCGCTTCGATCCGGCCCAGCAGTTGCCGCGTAAAGTGCAGGCCGGCCGTAGGCGCGGCGACGCTGCCACGATGCTCCGCGAACACGGTCTGATAGCGCTCACGGTCCGACTCGTCGTCGGCCCGATCGATGTACGGGGGAAGCGGAACGTGCCCGTGGCGTTCGATCAATTCCCATGGGTCGCCGTCCCCTTCGAGGCGAACAAGCCGCCCGCCTCCCGGTGCGGAGTCCTCGATCACCGCCCGGAAATCCGGTGTGAAGTCGACGACCCTGCCGGGCTTGAGCTTACC
>CBDUXS010000084.1:0-5732 GCA_965371255.1 uncultured bacterium | reverse complement strand
CGTCCTCCTCGTCGATCGACTCCAGCTGCGGGGTCTCGATCGGATCATCGGCTTTTTCGGCCGCGACGATCCGGATCCGCACCTCGTCGCCCGGCTCCAGGTGCCGCGCAATTTCGCCCCAGTGAACGTGCGTAAGATCGGAGGCGATGTCCGGGTCTTCGCTGATCGGACCGTTCACGCGGTACCCGCTGACGGACAGCGATGTGTGGGGACCGGGTTGTCCGCGAGGCGATGACAGCGCGCCTGGCGTCAACTCGATCCAGTTGAGAATTACACTGATCACGCCGGTGGGATCGAGTCCCGCGCGACAGTAGCGTTCACCGTTGACTTTCACGTCGAAGCAAATCATCAGCCGTAACTCCCCGGTAAGAGGATGTTGATGGCCAGCGTCCAGACAGGGTTGAATACGAAGTCGAACGCATACCAGGCGAGCAGGATGCCCATCCAGGCCAGGCCCGGACTGCCCCATATCACTTTCTGATACCTGGCCGTGTGCTCGTCGTTCAGCAGCAGCGGAACTGCGCCGCTTCCATCGAGTGGCGGGAACGGAAGCAGGTTGAACACGGCCAGCAGAAGGTTCAGGGAGAACATCGCGCTGAGGAAAAACGCCACTCCGACCCACATCCCGCCCGCGGTCGTATCGACGAGGTGCGCGAAACCAACGCGATCGGGGCCCGTGAATACGCCCGCCTCGAGCAGCGCGAAGATCGTGAGGCCTGAGATCAGGCATAGGAGAATGTTCGAGGCCGGGCCGGCGAGTGCCATCCAGGCAGCGCGTTTCGGGTGGCGCATGGCCCAGCGGGGGTCGTAGGGAGCGCTGGCGAACCCGAACGGCCAGCCGATGGTCACGACGGAGAGCAGTGGCAGAACGACCATGCCGAAGGGTTCGCGCTTGATGTGCGGACGCGGATCCAGCGTTACCTGGCCGCCGTGGTATGCCGTCGCATCGCCGAGTCGGAGGGCGGCCCAGGCATGCGCCGCTTCATGCAGCGTGACGGAAAACAGGAAGACGAGGTAGAAAAGAAGGCCCTGGACCGGATCAATATCCATCAGCGGGGTGCGCGCTTATCGATCAACAAGCGACATCTGATCGTCAACCGCCGACGGCACTTCATGGTGTCGCCGGCAACGCGCCTCATACGACTCGGACCCGCCCACTTGAATTGTCGGACCCTCGGCGGGGGCCGGCTTACCATCTATCAGCCGCTGATTTCGCGTGGCCAGGTCGCCGCAAATCACGCAGATCGCATGCAGCTTATCGATCTGCTCGGCGATCGCGAGCAGCGGACCGATCGGTCCGAACGGCAGTCCGCGGAAGTCCATGTCCGTGCCCGAGACGATCACCCGGACGCCCTTGTCGGCCAGGTCATTCACGATGTCGATAATCGCGTCGTCGAGGAACTGGACTTCGTCGATCGCCACGACCTGCGCATCCGGATCCACGCCCTCCGCCACCTGCCGGGATTCGTTGACGGCCACGGCCTCGATGTGCCGTCCGTCATGGGAGCTGATCGACATGATGCCGCTGTAGCGATCGTCGAGGTGGGACTTGAATACCTGCACCTTCCGGCGAGCGATGAGAGCACGGCGCACGCGGCGCAGGAGTTCCTCGGACTTGCCGCTGAACATCACGCCGGTGATGACTTCGATCGAACCTTCGCGTCCATCCCGGGCCACGGGCCGGTCAGTCGTTGGGGACGCTGTCGGCGAGGGCGGCTCGCAGCTCGTCGTCGGTCATCTCGACGAGCGCACGTTCCGCAGTCGCGACGCTTCCGCTCTCGTGCAGTATGAACCGGGCCCGGTTCATCGCCGAATCGAGGCAGAGAAAGAAGATGCGGGCCACCTTCGCGCTGCCGGGCTGGCCACCCGACACGTAGGCCTCCCAGTTGGCCATGTCGTCGTCCATGAACGTTCGCGCCACGTCTCCCCCTCCCTGGGCCTTCTTAGACCCGGACCGACGTCGCGAGAAGCTCGCGAAGGTCGTCTTCGGTGAGCTGTTCAGCCGCCTCGTCGGGCACCTTCGAGAAGCCCGGCGGAACCAGCGTGTAGCGCTGATCGACCCGCGGATACTTCGGGTCTCGGAACAGTACCATCAGTCGCGGCGACTGCTGATTCGTTCCGGAATGAAGCGAGAGTTCCGCCTCCCAGCGCCGGCC
Organism: uncultured bacterium; assembly: GCA_965371255.1. Lineage (GTDB taxonomy): Bacteria > Gemmatimonadota > Gemmatimonadetes > Palauibacterales > Palauibacteraceae > JARFPW01. The sequence goes on along the minus strand of CBDUXS010000084.1, from coordinate 3,576 downwards.
GGCGGCACTCGTGAAGTGGACTTTCTTGCTATCGGCCGTACCGTCGAGACGGAAGATGAGTTTTCGAAGCAGGCTGGGCTGCGTCTTCGCCATGTCGATCCGCTGAGAGGTCGAGTTTCGAGTGCCCTGGCCGGTGCCAGACCCTGCGACGAGACAAGCTAGAACCCGGCCCGACGCTTTACAACCGACGGGACGCAAACGGTTGGCGAGCGGATCGTAATCGGGTCGCAAGCGAGGCTCTGACGAGTCGCAAACGGGTGTGGCCAGCCCGCTCTACCGGGCACGGAAAACGTGGTCGCGCCGCCACACTCAGGATCTCTGGAGGCATGGGCGGCGTCCGACAGCGACGCTCAAAATCGTGTGCGATCGCGTAAGTATATGTATGGCAGTAACGTACTCTGTTGCAAAACGCCGCACACCTTCACCGCCAACGATTCCCGAGGCTGGCCCGGCCGGGTATGTTTCTTGTACCCTTCACACGGCTGTAGTGAAGCCATTTCGGATCGAGCACGCGTGCCGGTTCGAACGCGGAATCCGTGACGGGATTGGAATCTTGGGCCTGAACTTCTCGATCAACGACAAGTGTACCTCCTGCATGGCCTGCGTGCGGGTGTGTCCGGTCGAGGCCATTTCCGTCACGCACGACCTCGTGAGCATCATTGGAGACAGCTGCATCGAGTGCGGCCTCTGCGTGCCCGCCTGTTTCCACGAAGCCATCGATGTCCACGGCGACCTGGAGCGGTGCCGGGCGGCGATCGAAGCAAATCGCGCGGCCCTGATCCTCCCGACCGAAGCCATCGTGTACTTCTATCCGGCGACTCCGGAGCAGTTGATCAATGCATGCTTCACGGCCGGATTTGAGCGCATCTACTTCGAGACGCTGGGCGATGAACTCGTCGCTGGCGAGTACCTGAACATCTGGCGCGCGGGCGATCGACGTGCGTGGCTCCGCTCAACGAGCCCGATCGTGGTCAACTACTGCCGCACGAAGCTCCCGGAATTGCTCCCGTTCCTCGCTCCCGTGGTGACGCCGGCCGTTGCGCTCGGCCGCTACATCCGGCAGGTCGAGTCGACCGAGATGGAAGTCGTGTACACAGGGGTCGGCGCTCCGGGAGTGAATGGCGATCAGTCGGCGATCGACATCTGCATCTCGTTCGATGAACTGGAGTCGTTGCTCGAGGGCGTCGACGCCGCACCGCTGAGTCAGCCGTTGATCCTGACCCGCATGCCGCCGGACCGCCACAGGCACCTGTCGGTGGCGGGAGGGCTTCCGGTAGCGATGCTCGAAGGGCAGAAGCAGACCTCACGGCGATTCAAGAAGGAGCGCGGTCTCGAATCGCTTCCCGCTGTGGCGCGCGCCGTGATTGGAGACGAAGACGCGCTCGGGTTTGTGGACGTGCTTCCGTTCGAGGGCAACCTGGGACATCCGGGCCTCGGACCCCTGGAGGATCTGTTCTGGCGCAAGGAAATCGCCGGGCTTGCAGAACCACCGCGTTCCGGGGGGCCCGTCGTGGCGCCTGTTGAACTCGATTTGAACATGCGCTACGAACCCCGGCACGACGTTATCGCCGACGTGGACCCCGAGGAAGTGCGAAAGATTCTGGAGAAGATCGGCACGACGCCGGAAGGCAAGCACTGGAACACGGGATCCTGCGGTCACGCGACGTGTGTCGAGTTCGCGATGGCGGTGGCCCGTGGTCGCTCGACGCTGGCGCTGTGTCCGATCTACCTGACCCGACAGTACGAGCAGGCGGCGAAGGACGCGCTCCACGACGGGCTCACTGGTGTGTTCACGTTCCGGGTTCTCGACGAGCGTCTGTCCGAAGAACTGTCGCGCACCAGCCGAACCGGCACGTCTCTCGCATTGCTGTTCGTTGATCTGGACGGCTTCAAGCCGGTAAACGACAACTATGGGCACGGCGTCGGAAACCAGATTCTGCGTGCCGTGGCGAAAATTCTTGAGGACGCGACGCGCAGCACGGATATCGTATGCCGCTATGGAGGCGACGAGTTCGTGGTGATTCTCGTCAACCCGGATCGCGACGGCGCCGACCGCATCGCCAGCCAGATTCGGACCGACACAAAGGCCCTCCGCGTGGCCGTTCCGGGCGGTGATGTGGGGGTTACCTTAAGTATTGGCGTGGCGTATCATTCGGGAATTACGGGAGTAAAAATGACCAGTGAGGAATTGATGGCCGAGGCCGATGCGGCCCTTTACGTCGCGAAGGCGCAGGGCGGCAACACCGTGCATCCGACAGTGGGAGGCGAACTCGTCTCATGAGCACCGAGGGGATGGGTCAGGAGTCGATCGCCGGTCTCGATCCGTGGGGGATGAAGCGGATCGAGCAGCTGCTCGTCCAGCTGGAGGGCGTCGGCTCCATCAAGATCGTCGCCGACGGACACGGGGGAATCGACGAGATTCACGTCCTCAGCAGCTCTGCTCTCGGCCCGAAGCGCGTCGTCCGTAACATCGAGTCGGCGCTCCTCGCCGAATTCGGACTCCAGATCGACCATCGGAAGATCTCGGTGGCGCGAACGCGCCAGCCAGAGATTTCGCCCGCGCCGGAAGGGGCGGAGGAAACGGAAGAGGCCGAAGTAGCCAGCCCTGCGTCCCAGGCCCGGGCCGCAGGCGCGCCGCGCATGGAACTCATGGGCGTGCACATGACGCGGCAGGCCGGCCGTGAGTTTTCTTGCCGGGTCGAGCTGGAACGGGGTGGAGACACCTTCAAGGGCGAGGCGGAAGGCCCGGACTTCGAGCACAGCCGCATCGAAGTCGCAGCGGCGGCCGTGCTGGAAGCACTGCTCCAGGCATCGGACGATGAAGTCCACCTCGGCCTGCAGGGCGTCGCGGTGCTGGAGTCGCTCGGCCGTTCGTTTGTGGTCGTTGTAGTCGGCGTGTCCGTGGGCCGGCAGGCCACGACGCTGTCCGGCATCGAGCCCGTGAGCGACTCGGTCGAGGAAGCCGCCGTGCTAGCCAGCCTCAAGGCGACGAACCGCTGGCTCGAGGGTCACTGAGTTCAGGTCGTTGACGCCACGCCGGCAACCCTGAACGCCTACGATCCCTCCAGCAACTCGCGGAACCGCGAATCTCCGCGCAGCGAGTCCAGATCGGGATCGTTGTCGATCCAATCCCGACGAGCAAACCCGGCTTCGAGCGCCTGTCCAAGGATGTCGATCGCCCGGTCCGACTCGCCCTCGATGGCGTAAAAACAAGCCACGTTGTATTTGATCCCCGCGTCCGACGGGTCGATAGCCAGCGCCCGTTCCGCCCACTCGAATCCTGCGTCCCGGTTACCAATGCGGCCCTGGGCAACAGCCGCCAGGCTCGCAGCCCGCGAGTCGTCGGGGTTCAATTCCATGTGCTCAGCCACGATCTCCAGTCCCGCACGGTAGAGGTCCTTTGACTCCTCGCCGCGCCCCAGGGCCTCGAGTGATTGAGCGGCGAAGAAAGCTGCCTCATGGTCCGGCCGGAGCTCCGATGCGGCGGTGAACAGCCGCGCCGCGTCCTCGAATTTGCCCTGCTGAAAGCTTGTGCGACCATGGAAGAAGTGCGCCTCGAACTGTCTCGGATCCAGC